>CAYWHO010000020.1:0-17019 GCA_964458195.1 uncultured Arenimonas sp. | reverse complement strand
ACCCATCAGGGTTCTCATCAAGTCCTCGCCCCTCGACCAAATAAAAAAACCACCCATCGGGTGGCTTTTTTATTTGGCGGAGAGGGAGGGATTCGAACCCTCGGTACGCTATTAACGTACGCCTGATTTCGAGTCAGGTACATTCAACCGCTCTGCCACCTCTCCGGAAGCATGGTGCGGTCGGGACCGCACGGCTGAGCCGCGCATTATACGCGGCCCGAGCCGTCCGGGGCCAGCCCTGTCCCCTCAGCCCTTGGCGGGCTGGAAGAAGAAGCCGCCGCTCTCGTGGCCGGCGAAGCGGATCGGGGCGTACTGCGGCACCTGCGCCAGCGGCGAGCTGGTCGAGCTCAGGGCCACGGACGTGGAGACCTCGCGGAATACGCGCTGCGCCTCGACCAGCTTGTTGTTGTCCTGCAGCACGTTCAGGAAGGCCTTGGCGAAGAAGCTGTGGTTGCCCGCGCCGGCGTCCGGCACCGGCATCACGCCGCCCGACGTCATCGCCAGGCGCGAACGCCCGTTGTTCATGGCCTTCACCCACGGCGTCCACTTGTCGGCCGGCATGGAGTTGGCGTCGAAGCTGGGCGCCGAGGCGCGCGTCATCGTGCCCGAATAGCAGGAGTCGGCGACCACCAGCACGTGCTTGGCCTGGGCGGCGTTGAGGATGTCGCTCACTGCCGAGTTCGAGATCCAGGACTTGTTGTTGCCCGGCGCACCGTCGCTGGGCACCCAGTAACCCTGCTTGCCGGAAGCGTCGATCTCGCCGTGGCCGGCGTAATAGATCAGCAGGTTGTCCTGGGGACCGACCTTCTCGCGCATCTCGTTGAGCGCCGTGAGGATCTCCAGCTTCGACGCGTTCAACAGCAGCGTCGTCTGGAAGCCATAACGCGAACGCAGGATGTTGGACACGGCCGTCGCATCGGTGGCCGCGGTCTTCAGCGTCTGGTATCCGGCGTTGCGATAGGTGTTGTTGCCGATCACGACCGCGTAGTAGCGACCGAGCTTGACGTCTCCGGGCAACGAGCCGCTGGCTGCCACCGCCGTGGTCGACGAGGTCGCGCCACCGGCCTGCGGGATCACGCTGAAGTCGAGCTGTGCGCTGGCGCCGCGGTTGTCGACGGCGACGACCTTGACGGGCGAACCGGCGGCGGCGACGTCGATCTCGGCGTTGAAGCTGCCGTTCGCGGCGATTTCCACGGCCTTGCCGTTGACGGTGACCTGCTTGATCGCCTTCGGCTGACTGACGCGGCCGACGAGCTTGTGTTTGCCCGAGCCGCGCACGACGGCGGTGTTGCGACCGCGCACCGCGACGAAGGTCGGACTGAGGATGTCGAGCTTCACTGGCGCGCTGGCCATCAGCGAGCCGCTGCTGCTGCCGGTACGCTGTTCGAGCGCGAGGATCTGGTCGCGCTGCCCGGTGATCTGCTGCTGCTGCGCCAGCACCTGATTCTCGAGCAGGCGCACGAGTTCGCGATCCTGGCCTTGCTTGGCCTGCGCGAGTTTGCCTTCGGTTTCCTGCAACTGGCGCTGCGAAGCCTGCAAGGCGCTGCGCTTCTCGGCGAGCTGCTGTTGCAATTGCTTCACCTGCTGCTGCAGTTCCTGCGAACGTTCGCGTTCGTCCTGCACCTGGCCCTGCAAGGTGCCGATCGTTTCGTCCTTGGCCTTGAGCTGGATTTCGACCTCCGACGCGTACAGCAATTCGTCCTGGATGCCGGAACCCTCGCGATACAGGTTCAGCGCCATGGCTTGGTCCTGCGGCACGCCGAGACCTTCCTCGTACAGGAAGCCGAGGTTGATCTTGGCGCGGTTGTAGCCCTGGTCGGCGGCCTTCTTGAACCACTGGAACGCCATGCCGTAGTCGGGCGCGGTGCCGAGCCCCTTGGAATAGATCTCACCGACGTTGTTCTGCGCCTCGGCGCTGCCGGCCATGGCTTGGTCCATCCAGACCTTCAACGCGGTCTGGTAATTCGCCCGATCCTCGGACACGTATTCGCCGCCGCGGATCTGGCAATCGGCCTGGGTCGTGCGGATTGGACGCCGCGCCGTGAGGTAGGTCGCCTGGCGGCCGAGCGAGCGCACCTGGCCGGGCAAGAGGCAGTCGACGATGAGCAGGTCTTCGGCGTTCTTCACGGCGGCGCGCGGCGCCTGTGCCGGCAGGCCGGCGAGCACCACCACCAGGGCGGAGGCAAGAACGCTGAATCGGGACGACACAGGACAGCGGTTGGACGATGACATTTGGCGCAGCTCCAAGGGAGTTACGCGGCACGCGCCGACCCGTTTGCAGCGGCGCGCATGCCGCTATACTCGGTGAGGAATATATAACCGGAATTCAGGGGAAAAGCGATGAAGTTCCTGTCCGCCGACATAACGAAGGCCGGGGCGATTTTCGGCCAATGGCGTTCCCTGGCCACGCGGGCGTCCGCGCTCTGCGTCCTGCTCCTGCTCGGCGCCTGGTCGGGCAATGCCCAGGCCTCCTTCGGTTGCTACCTGCAGCACACGAGCACCCAGTTCCAGCCGGGTGCGCCGGGCGCTACCTACAATCACAGTTTCACCATCGTCGACGACAGCGGCACTACATGTGCTGGCACGATCTCGGGCACGGTGACCATCACTGGCGATACGACCGGCGGCGGTACGCTGAACAACGGCGGCGGCCCGGTCACGACCTTCAACTGGTCGGGCCCCGGCGGCTCCAGCTTCAGCTTCACCTCGACGACCGGCACCTTGCCGGGCGGCGATCTGGCGATCCAGGTCGACTGCCTCGTCGGCTGCTTCAACGGCGCCACCTTCCTGACCTATTTCGACGAGAGCGACGACCTTTACGATTTCCACGCCACGACGCCGACGAGCGTGATCACGACGGACCTCAGCGCCGTCACGATCGGGGCGAAGTCGCTGTACAACAACAACCCCGCCACCGAAACCGTCAGTTTCTACAACGTCACCGGCGCGCCGGTCCTGCTGGCCACCGACACGCCCGACATCAACGGCGAAGTGAGCTACAACTTCTTCAGCAGCACGCCGGGCACCTATGCCCTGCGCGCCGCAGTGAACTGCATCATCATCCCGGCGACATCGACGACCTGCCCGCCTCCCGACATCGATTATTCGGTGACGGTCGAGGCCACCAGCCTCAGTGCGAACGACCTGACGCTCGAAACCCTGCCTTCCACGCCGCTGCCCCTCAGCGTGACTTATCGCAGCCCCAGCCTGTTGGCGCCCGACGGCAGTTACGTGTTCTGGAACATCAGCAGCAGCCCGCCGGGCGGCGACGGCAGCGTCGATTCCAGCTCGCAGACCAGCGGCGGCATCGCCACCGCGGATTTCAGCGCCAGCGTGCCGGGCGACTACCAGGTGCAGGCCAGCACGAACTGCTTCAGCTGCTTCGCGCCATCGATGGTCACGTTCACGGTGACCGTCATCAACCGCACCATCAGCATCGTCAGCGGCGACGGCCAGACCGGCGCGACCAACCAGCCGCTGGACGATGTGCTGGTCGCCCAGGCGCAGAACAACGGTATTCCGACGCCGGGCGTCGGCATCACCTGGGCCGTGATGTCCGGTTCGGCCAGCCTGTCGCCGACCGGCGCGGTGACCGATGGCGCCGGCAATGCGACCGTCGCCCTGACCATGGGCGCCACGCCAGGGCCGGTGGTCGTGCGCGCGACGCGCAACGACGACACGAGCAAGTTCGTCGAGTTCAACCTGAATTCGACGCTGACGCGCAACCTGACGATCGTCGGCGGCAATAACCAGAGTGCGCCGACCGGCCAGAATCCGCCGCAACCGCTGATCGTGCGCGCCACCGACAATACGGCGCCGGCGTCCGGCGTACAGATCGACTGGAGCGTCGTCTCCGGTTCGGCGTCCTTCCCGGCGCCGAGCACCGTCACCAACGCCTCCGGCCTGAGCAGCACGCAGGTCACGCTGGGCAGTACCGCCGGTCCGATCGTCGTTCGCGCCACCCGCGCCGACGACAGCAGCGAGTACGTCGACTTCAACCTGACCGCGACCCTGACACGGCAACTCGTGATCGTCAGCGGCAACGGTCAGGAAGGCGCGCCGAATTCGACCCTGGCCGATCCCTTCGTGGTCGAAGCGCGCGACAACAACGTGCCGGCGCCGGCAACCGGAGTGACCTGGTCGATCGTGTCCGGCGGCGGTGCCTTGTCCGACACTTCCACGACCACCGACAGCAATGGCCGGGCGGACAGCACGCTGACGCTGGGTTCGTCCGGTGCGGTCACGGTGAAGGCCGCGCGCAGCGACGATTCGTCGGTGTACGTGCTGTTCACCGCCGATACGCAGAAGCTGGCCGACCTGCCCGGCATGTCGCCGACGCAGCGCGCGATCGCCGAAGCCATCGACAGCTTCTGCCCCGAACTGGGCGGCGGCACGAGCGGTGGCGGCGGCAGCGGCGGTGGCGGCAGCACCGAAGGTTTCGCTGCGACGACGGCCACGGTTGATACCAGCGATGGCGAGTACGACCTCTGGCAGCAATGCCAGCAGCTGATCGCCGCCTCGGGCACCGATCCGCAGGGCGTGCTCGATGCGCTGAACGAGCTCTACGCCAACATCGCCCTGGTGCAATCGGAA
Source organism: uncultured Arenimonas sp. (assembly GCA_964458195.1). Classification (GTDB taxonomy): domain Bacteria; phylum Pseudomonadota; class Gammaproteobacteria; order Xanthomonadales; family Xanthomonadaceae; genus Arenimonas. Next base: position 12,426 of record CAYWHO010000020.1, on the reverse strand, counting down.
GCTGGGCTGATCGCGGCGCGCGCGCAGTTCGACAACATCAAGGTGCGCATCGCCGCCCTGCGCAGCGGTACGCAGCGCACGAGCTTCGGCGGACTGGCTTTCACCAACAGCAGCGGCAACCTGCCGATCGGCTCCCTGCTGCAGGGCCTGGCGGAGGGCGACAATCCGGATTCGGCCAGCGCCGCCGGTTTCTCGCGCTGGGGTTTCTTCGCGGCCGGCTCGATCGGTCGCGTGGACACCAAGCCGGGCGACGTGACGCCGGGTTACGACTCCGACATCACCGGGCTGACCGTCGGCTTCGATTACCGCAAGTCCGACAGCATCATCTTCGGCGGCACCATCGGCTACACGAAGCAGACCGACGACCTGGTCGGTCGCGAGGGCGCGCTCGATACGCAGGGCTGGAGCGTGTCGCTGTTCGGCACCTGGTACAAGGCCGACAGCTGGTACACCGACGCCGTGCTGAGCTGGGGCCGCAATACCTACGAGGCCGAGCGCTGGATCAACTACACGATCACCGGTCCCGGCGGTTCGGTCACGACCATCGACCAGCATGCCCGCACGGAATCGGACGGCGACAGCCTGACCTTCGCCGCCACGGTCGGCCGCGATTTCAACAAGAACGGCTGGGGCTTCGGACCGTATCTGCGCCTGCTCTATACCCGCCTCGAATTCGACGAGATGGTCGAGGAAACCGATGCGGGCCCGGGCAGCGGCCTGGCCCTGGTGGTGGATGCGCGCGAAATCACCTCGTTCAGCGGCGTGCTGGGCGGTAAGCTGACCTATGCGCACAGCACCGACTGGGGCGTGCTGATCCCGCACGTGCAGCTGGAGTGGCAGCACGAGTTCAAGGACGACACGTCGGCGGTCACGGCGCATTTCCTGTTCGACCCGAGCGAAACGCCGTTCACGGTGACCGGCGATCGCCTCGATACGGACTACCTGCGCCTCGGCTTCGGCATGTCCTTCGTACTGACCAAGGGTCGCTCGGGCTTCTTCATGTTCGAGCGGTCGTTCCAGGACCGGATTACCCAGAACCGCCTGGCGCTCGGACTGCGCCTCGAGTTCTGATGGGAAGCGATCCGGAAACGGACGCTCATCGCGCCGCCCGGCCTCTCTTGCGGGGAGCCGGGCGGCGGTTAATGATGCGAACAAGTCACGGGGGGCTCCCCCCGCCAGGGCGAGACAGGTTCCACGCATGATCGAATTCGGCCATCTCAGCCACGTCGGCCTGCGCCGCGAGCTGAACGAGGACACCTACTACGGCGACACCGAGCTGGGCTTGTGGCTCGTCGCCGACGGCATGGGTGGCCACGAGTTCGGTGAAGTCGCGAGCGCCCTGGCGCGCGATACGGTCGTGCGCGAAGTGAAATCAGGCCGCACGCTCGTCGATTCGATCCGCAGCGCCGACGAAGAGATCATCCGGCAATCGCGCCGGCGCGCCGAAGGCCTGCCCATGGGCACGACCATGGTCGCGCTGCGCACGAACGACAACCGTTTCGAACTGGCCTGGGTCGGCGACAGTCGTGCGTATCTCTGGAACGGCCAGCTGCGCCAGCTTTCTTCCGATCACAGCTACGTGCAGGAACTGATCGACCAGGGCGCCATCACCCCGGAACAGGCACGCACGCATCCGCACCGCAACGTCGTCACCCAGGCGCTGGGCGTGACGGATCCGGAGTCGCTGAAGGTGGAAACCATCTCGGGCGAATTGCGCCCGGGTTTCCAGATCCTGCTGTGCAGCGACGGCCTCACCGAGGAAGTGGACGACGCCACGATCGGTTCGCTGCTGTCGCAGCCCGAGCTGTCCGCGCAGGAATGCGTCGACCATCTCGTGTCCGCCGCGCTCGATGGCGGCGGCTCCGACAACGTCACCGTGGTGCTGCTGCGCCGCGTCTGACGCCCTGCGTCCGCGGCCCGCGCTGCGGGCCGACGCCTCGCGAACTCAGTCCTTCGGAAGCGCCGGAATGCCCGGCGTCTCGCCGCGCTGCCCCGATTCGGCCGCGGCATGCAGGCGGATCAAGGTTTCGTCGGCGGGATCGACATCAAGTCCGCTCTGGGCGGCGATCTGGCACTGCGTCCACAATTGCGCGCTGCAGGCGCGATGACTCATCTTGCGGAAGAAGGCGACGATCGCGGCCACGCCGGCCTTCGCGCGCGCATTGTCCGGTTGCGCCGCCAGCACCTTGCGATACAGGCCGAGCGCGCTGTCGTCCTCGGGGAAGGTCAGCTGGCGTCCGGGATCCTTGTTGGTGCCGTAGTCGAGGTAGTTGTCGGCCTGCGTGAGCGCCGTTTCGATGTCGTCCGCCGACATGGCGGGACCGGCGTCCGTCACCGGCAGGGTCGTCGACAGGATGCTGCCCGGATCGTCGCTGCCGGCCGGCGTCAGCGTGACCGTGGGCTGCGTTCCGTTGCTCACGTTCGTCGCGGTCGCATCGGCATCCGATGCCGGCCAGAATTTCCAGGCCGCCACCGAGAGCACGGCCACGGCCGCGATCGAGGCCACGGCATAGAGGCCCTTGCGCGACGGCGCCTCCTGCTGTCCCTTGGCGACGTTGATGCGCGTGCGCTGCTGGGTCGCACCGGCACCGCCGGCGATGCGCTGCGCACTGCCGGCCTTGCGTGCGCTCGACTGGTGCAGCTTCGCCGTTTCCGGCGCGTCCGCGACCAGCTTGTGGATCGCTTCGACCAGCGCCGCGCCGGTGTTGTAACGCTCGGCCGGCTGCTTGGCCATCATGCCGTTCAACAGCGGCTGCAGGATGGAGTACTCCTCCGGCAGCGTCGGAACCGGATGGGTGACGTGCATCAGCGCCACGGTGAACGGATCGCTGGCCTGGTAGGGCGGATGCCCGACCAGCAGTTCGTACAGCACCGTGCCGAGGCTGTAGAGATCGGAACGCCCGTCGACCGATTCGCCGCGCGCCTGTTCCGGGCTCATGTAGTCCGGCGTACCGATGGACGCACCGGCGACGGTCGAACTGCTGCTGCCGTCCATCGCCTTGGCGATGCCGAAGTCGGCGAGCACGACGCGACCGTCGTTGCGGAACAATACGTTGCCCGGCTTCACGTCGCGGTGCACGAAGCCCTTCTGATGGGCGAAATCGAGGCCGAGCGCGATGTCGGCGATGATGTCGAGCACTTCGGCCAGGCTCAGGCCGCCTTCGTCGACACGATCCTTCAGCGTGCCGCCGGGGATGTATTCGGCGGCCAGGTAGTACACGCCGTTGTGCGCGCCGATGTCGTACACCGTCACCAGGTTCGGGTGCTGCAGCTTGGCGGTGATCTTGCCTTCGGTGAGGAAGCGGCTGGCGAACTCGCCGTTGGCGGCCAGCGCCGGCGACATCACCTTCAGCGCCACTTCGCGATCCAGCGATTCCTGCACCGCAAGGAACACCGATGCCATGCCGCCTTCGCCGATCGGACGCAGGATGCGGTAGCCGGGGATGTTGATGTCGACGGCGGTGAGTAGGACGGTGGCGTTCACGCAGGTCTCGCTGCCAAGGCGCTGTTCGGATTATCCACAATGCGGCCCGGCCTTGCTCAACCGGCGGGGGCGTTTTCCCCGGGCATCTGCCAAAGCAGGCGACCGCCGGCCTTCTTGCGGATCTGCTCGAGCCGGGCCGCGTGCGCGGCCATCTCGTCGGCGTCGGCGCGCAGGACCCGGCGACCGCCCTCGCTGGCCGTGATTTGCAGGACGGCGACCATCGTCGCCGGTACCTGTTCCGTCCTGGCCTGGGCGGCGCCCATGCTCAGGCCGAGGTCGCCCTGCCCCGCCGTCATCGACAAATAGACTTCGGCCAGCAACTCGGCGTCGAGCAGGGCGCCATGCAGCTTGCGATGGGCGTTGTCCACGCCCAGGCGCTTGCACAGCGCGTCGAGCGAATTTCGCTGTCCCGGATAGCGTTCGCGCGCAAGTGGCAAGGTGTCGAGCACGCCGGCGTGTTCGCGTACGCGACCGTAATGCGCGCCGGCCATCGCCAGCTCGTTGTCGAGGAAGCCGACGTCGAACTCGGCGTTGTGGATGATCAATTCGGCGCCGCGGATGAATTCGAGGAACTCGTCCACCACCTGCGGGAAGCGCGGTTTGTCCGACAGGAACTCGCGCGTCAGGCCGGTCACTTCCTGCGCCCCGGGCTCCATCTCGCGATCGGGGTTGAGATAACGATGGAAATGCCGGCCCGTCGGTCGGCGCTCGAGCAGCTCGATGCAGCCGATCTCGACGACGCGATTGCCGCGTTCCCAGGAAAGCCCGGTCGTTTCGGTGTCGAGTACTACCTGCCGCATCAGCCCATCTCCTTTTCCCGCATCGCCTCGGCCGCCTGTCGCGCCAGCAGGTCCACGCGTTCGTTGTCGGCGTGGCCGGCGTGGCCTTTCACCCAGCGCCAGTCCACCTGGTGGGGGGCGGCGGCCGCATGCAAACGCATCCACAGATCCTGGTTCTTCACCGGATCGCCGCCCGACGTCTTCCAGTTGCGTCGCAGCCAGTTCGGCATCCATTCGCCGATGCCCTGCTGCACGTACTTGGAGTCGGTGTGCAAGACGACCTTGCACGCGCCCTTCAGAAGCTCCAGCGCCATGATCGCCGCCATCAGCTCCATCCGGTTGTTCGTGGTGTAGGCCTCGCCGCCGGAAATTTCCTTTTCCGTCTTGCCGTATCGCAGCAGCGCGCCCCAGCCTCCCGGGCCGGGGTTGCCGAGGCAGGCGCCGTCGGTATGGATCTCCACCTGCTTCAAGAGCGCATGGCTCCCGTCGTCACTCCCGGCCTGAGGCTGACGACGGCCGCGGGCTTGCGCAGCGGCGTCAACGGACTCTCCCGGCGGCGCCAGACACTGAGCCTGGCCGATCGCAATCCGCCGAACCAACCGCCGTCGCGAGCATCGTTCTCGTCGCCACCCTCGCCGCCGAGCCAGATCGGACCGACCGGCTTGCGCCGGACCACGTCCAGGCCGGCCTCGTGCGCGAGCCGGTCGAGGCGCGCAACGCCGAGGTGACGTACGTCGCGTCCGAACCAGCGCCAGCGGCTCAGCGCCCAGGGGTTGAGGCTCAGCACCAGGGCCATGCCTTCAGGCTTGAGGCAGCGCGCGATCTCCTCGACCAGGGCCGTCGGTTGCGGGGAGGTTTCCAGCACGAACAGCGCATAGACCAGGGACAGACTGTGGCTGGCGATCGGGAGTTCGCCGTCGTCGCAGCGAAGCTGGCCGCTGAAACCGCCTTCGGCCCGGTAGAGGCTGACGACGCGGGCCAGCATATTGCCCGAAAGCTCCACCGACACTTCCGGTATCGGCCGCAAGTACAGGCCGGTGCTGCCGAAAACCCGGGTCAGCTCAGGCACGCTCTCGCGCTGGATACGGGCCAGCAGGCCACGGCCGGCCGGGTTCCTGAACCATTCGCAAAGGCGATGCTCTGGTTGACGAGGGGCAGGAACGGCGGGCATGGTCGCGATTCTGCGGCAAACCGCCAGACAGGTCACCTGCTCAGATGCTTTCCCTGCGCCCCTTGCCGGCGTTCGAAGACAACTACATCTGGACCCTGGCCGACGACGACGGCCGAGCCATCGTGGTCGATCCCGGCGACGCGGACGTCGTGCTGCGCGAAATGGACGCCGGGCTCAAGCCGGTCGCCATCCTGGTGACGCATCATCATCCCGACCACATCGGCGGCGTACCGCGCCTCATGGCGACGGGCGACCTGCCCTGCTATGCGCCGGACGACGCCCGGATCCCGGTGGCGACCCATCGGGTCGGGGAAGGCGACAGTGTCGCGGTGGAGGCACTGGGCCTGCGCTTCGAGGTCATGGCCGTCCCGGGACACACGCGCAGCCACATCGCCTTCCTCGCGGACGACTGGTTGTTCTGCGGCGACACCCTGTTCAGCCTGGGCTGCGGCCGCCTGTTCGAGGGCAGGCCGGAGCAGATGCTCGCCTCGCTCGATCGCCTGGCTTCGCTGCCGGAGGAAACGCGCGTTTGTTGCACGCACGAGTACACCGAGGCCAATGGGCGTTTCGCCCTCGCCGCGGAACCGGACAATCCGCAGCGCGATCGCCATCTCGAGCGTGTGGCCGAGCTGCGCGCGAACGCGCTGCCCTCGCTACCGAGCACGATCGGACTCGAACGCGCCTGCAACCCCTTCCTGCGCATCGACCAGCCGGGGTTGCGCGCCAACCTGGAACGGCATTGCGGCCGGCAGATGAATTCCCGGCTCGAGTCCTTCACCGAACTGCGCTCGTGGAAGGATGGGTTTCGCGCATGACCCGCCTGCGCCTGCTGACCGTTTCGATCGGCCTGCTGATGGGACAGGCCGTCGTCGCGCAGGACGCGTCTGTCCCGACGGCCGCTTCACCCGAAGCCGCCGTCGTCGCCGAAACGCCGGCGCCGCCCTCCCCGGCGCCGGAAGCCACGATCCCGACGAACGTCGCCCTCAGCGATGCGCAAATCCTCGACGACCCGCGCGTCGGCAGTGTGCTCGCCCGCCTGTCGGCCAGGCTCGACCCGGCCGCCTGCGACGCCGGCCCCGACGCCCTGGCCTGGCAGAAGAAGTACGCACACAACCCGCGCGCGTTCGCCGACCACATCACGCAGATCATGCCGCTGCTCGATTTCGTGTTGTCCGAGGTCGAGCGCCAGGACCTGCCCGGCGAGTTCGCGCTGATCCCGATCATCGAAAGCTGGTACCGACCCGATGCGATCGGCCTCGGCGGCCCCGCCGGCATGTGGCAGATGATCGCGAGCACCGCGCGCAATCACGGCGTGACGATCCGCACCGGATACGACGGTCGCCTGTCGCCGGTCGAATCGACGCGTGCCGCCTTGTCCTATCTCGAAACCCTGCAAGGCATGTTCGGCAACTGGCAGGCCACCGTCATGGCTTACAACGCCGGCGAATATCGCCTGATCAATTCCTTCCGGCGCGACGGCAACCGCGATGTATCGGCCGCGAAGCGACTGCCGCGCGGGCTGTCGCCGATCACCTACAACTACGTGCACAAGCTGCAGGCGCTGTCCTGCCTGCTGGGCGGGCGTGGCCGCGAGAACCTGCCGATGCCCGTGCACGCACGCATCGATCGCCTCACCCCCGTCCTGGTCGGCGAAGACATCGACTCGATAAAGCGGCTGACGACCGGCAGCGGTCTCGATGACGATCGCCTGCGTCGCCTCAATCCCGGGCACAAGCACGGGCGCTTCGCGGCCGGTGCGCCACGACTGATCCTGATGCCCGCCAGCATGCAGGCCGCCATTCCTCCTCTGCCGCCGGGATCGGAACTGGCGCAGCCGATGCTCGAAACGCCGGCGCTCGAACCCGCGGCGGAACCCGCCAGCGATGCGCGCAAGACGCACCGGGTCGGGTCGGGCGAAACGCTGTGGTCGATCGCGAAACGCTACGGCCTGAGCATCGATGCCCTGCGCCAGCTCAACCGCCTCGGCAGCCGGGCAATCCTGCGCCCCGGCCAGCAACTGTTCGTTTCGCCCTGAGCCATGCTTGGCGGTACGGACGCGCTACAGGCAAACTAGCCGTCCCGTGGCGCACGCTGCGGCACACGATCGGCAACAGGGCGCTGGCCCGGAGGAGAAAACATGGGATTCCTGAGCGGCAAGCGCGCCCTGATCACCGGCATCGCCAGCCAGCGTTCGATCGCCAACGGTATCGCCGAGGCGATGCGGCGCGAAGGCGCCGAACTGGCCTTCACCTACCAGAACGAAAAACTCAAATCGCGGGTGCAGGAAGCGGCGGCGGAATACGGCTCCGACATCGTGCTGCCGCTCGACGTCGCCAGCGACGCCGAGATCGACCAGTGTTTCGCCGAACTCGGCAAGCGTTGGGACAGCCTCGACATCCTCGTGCACGCGATCGGTTTCGCGCCGCGCGAAGCCATCGAAGGCGAATACCTGGCCGGCCTGACCCGGGAAAACTTCCGCATCGCCCACGACATCTCTGCCTATTCCCTTTCCGCCCTGGCGAAAGCGGCGCGCCCGATGATGCGCGGACGCAACGGCAGCATCCTGACGCTGAGCTACCTGGGCGCGGAACGGGCGCTGGCGAACTACAATGTGATGGGCGTGGCTAAGGCTGCGCTTGAGGCCAGCGTGCGCTACCTGGCACTGAACCTCGGTCCGGAAGGCACGCGGGTCAACGCGATTTCGGCGGGCCCGATCAAGACGCTGGCGGCGGCGGGCATTTCCAACTTCCGCAAGATGCTGACCCACGTCGAAGAATACGCGCCGTTGCGGCGCAGCGTGACGATCGAGGATGTCGGCAACGTCGCCGCCTTCCTGTGTTCGGACCTGGCCGCCGGCGTCACCGGCGAAGTCACCTATGTCGACGCCGGCTACAACGTGCTGGGCATGACCGGCATCGAAGGCGTCTGACCCGCAGGCGGTCGCCGGCGAAAAGAAAAAGGCCCGGAAATGTCCGGGCCTTTTTTTGCGACCGTGAATCTCAGAGCCTGTCTTCGGCGACCTTGATCGTGTACTGCTTGCGCAACGATTTCACGTAGGCGCGCATGTCGACCATGCCGCGTGCCTGGGCGAACTGTTCAAGCACGCGCGCGCGGGTCGCCGCGTCGAGCTCGTTGACGTTGCCGTCGGTTACGCCGGTGACCGTGACCAGCGCGTAGCGATCGGGGGCGAACTTGGCCATGCCGGCGTCGAGCTTGCCGTCCTTGGGCGGCGCCACCCGGAAGACTTCCGCGACGAGCGCCGGCGGCATCTGTGTGCCTGCCGCCTGCCGCATGATGCCGGGCATCTCGAAGACGTTGCGGCCGACCTCCTTGGCCAGCGCATCCATGCTCTCGCCCTTCTTGAGCCGCGCCAGCAGGGCCTCGGCATTGGCCTTGGTCGCCTTGGCGATACGGTCCGCATTCAAGTCGCCGATCACGCGGTCGCGGACCTGCGCGAGCGGCAGGGCGACCGCCGGCTTGTGCTCGATGACGTGCAGCACGACGATATGGTTCGGCGCGATTTCCACCGGGTCGCTGACCTGGCGTTCGGTCTTCTGTTCGTCGGCGAATGCGGCCTTGCGCACCGGCTCGAGCGCGGCGATGCCCTCGCCGCGGTTGCGCGTGAACGCGCCAGTGCGCTGCACCGTCAGCCCGACCGATTTGGCCGCCGTGGCCAGGGATTCGGGATTGGCGTACACCGCATCGACGAGCTTGCCGCTGACCTCGTTGAAACGACGCTCGCGCTCGCCTTCCAGGTACTCGGCCTCCAGTTGCGGACGCACTTCAGCGAAGGTCTTGCCGCTGCCGCGCTTGAGTTCGCGCAGCAAGATCACGCTCCAGCCTTCCGGCAGGCGCACCGGATCGCTGACCTGGCCCTGCTGCAGAGCGAATGCGGCCTGGTCGAAAGCATCGCCGAACGTGCCCTTCTGCACCGGCCCGAGATCGCCGCCGCTGTCTTTGGAACCCAGGTCGTCGGAATACTGGCGAGCCAGCGCCGCGAAATCGGCACCCGGCGCGCGGGCCTTGGTCGCGATATCGCGCGCTTTGGCCTGCGCGGCATCCCAGGCCGACTGCGGGGCCTTCGGATCGACCTTGACCAGGATGTGCGAGGCGTAACGTTCTTCGGTCACGCCGAAACGGGCCTTCTCGTTTTCGTAGCGCGCGAGCAGGGCCTTCTCGTCGGCGACGACATCGACCGAGACGTTGCCCGCGTCCAGTTCGACGTATTCGATGGCGACGCTTTCCTCGCTGCGGTACTTGGCCGCATGTCCGTCGTACCAGGCCTTGATCTGCGCCTCGGACGGCGGTGCCGGATCCAGCGACGCTACCGGAATCTCCAGCGCGCGGGCATCGCGTTTCTGGCCGCTGAGGCGGATGAACTCGACCAGCTCCTTGTCGCCAGCCACCGCCGATTCGGCCAGCTGCCGCGGCAACAGCTCTTTCTGCAGACCATCGCGCACCTGCTGCTGGAACTGCTGCGGCGTCATCGGCGGCTGCTGCATCTGCAAGGCCAGCTGGTACTGAGTGGCATCGAATTTGCCGTTCGTCTGGAAGGCTTCGATGCCCATGATTTCTTTTTGCACCACCGCGTCCGGCACCACGATGCCGTCGCGCTCGGCGACCATGGCCAGGAGCGCTTCGTCGATCAGCAGGTCGAGGATGCGGCGCTTGTTCTCGATCGACTCGAACTCGGCGGCGTTGAAGTTCTCGCCCTGGGCCTGGCGTTCGCGCGTGCGCATCTGGTCGAAGCGGGTGCGGAATTCGTTGGTGCCGACTTCGCGGGTCTGCTTGCCGAATTTCAGGAACTTCGGCGGGCCCTCGATGTGGGCGGCGTAGTTCTGCACGTCCGGCGTGAGATAGGTCTCGATGCCGAAGAAGGCCATCGTCAGGATGATCAGCCCGAGGATGATGGTGGCGATCCAGCCTGAGGTTTTTTCGCGGATACTCTGAAGCATAGTGTTTGCGCCAGTGTGAGCGGTGCCGACGGGCGGACCGTAAAAAACAAGGGCGCCTGCTAGGGCGCCCTCGGGGTATGGCGGAGTGGACGGGACTCGAACCCGCGACCTCCGGCGTGACAGGCCGGTATTCTAACCGACTGAACTACCACTCCGCGTTTCTTGACCAGGGGTGCTTGGTGGGTGCTGAGGGTTTCGAACCCCCGACCCTCTCCGTGTAAAGGAGACGCTCTACCGCTGAGCTAAGCACCCCAGGGAGACGACTAGTTTACGGCATCCTTGAGGGCTTTGCCAGCCTTGAACACCGGGTTCTTGGAGGCCTTGATCTTGATGGTCTCGCCGGTCTGCGGGTTGCGGCCGTCGCGAGCGGCGCGCTTGCGAACCGTGAAGGTGCCGAAGCCCACCAGGGTGACGTCGTCGCCCTTCTTCAGGGACTTCTTGATGACCTCGATCGCAGCGTCGATGGCGCGGCCGGCATCGGCCTTGGACAGTTCGGCGGCATCGGCGACGGCGCTGACAAGTTCGTTTTTGTTCATTCGTGACTCCCTGGGCGGATGGGGTATCCGCGGTTCGTGTATTCGATGCCGCGCTGCGCGCGGATCGCTCCTCCTGTACCTCGGCGCAGCCACCGGCCGCGCCCGCGGTTGAAAACTTTATACCAGCGCGCATATCGCCGCGCAACCGGAAAGCCGCGCCAATAGCGGCTTTCCGGCGATTTTGCAGCTGCAGTTCAGTGCGCGCGGAGGTTGTCGTTCTGTTCGGAAACGGCAGGCGTCGCTTCCACGCCGGGCGGCTTGGATTCGGCGTGCGGCGCCAGGGGATGGATCAATGCGATGTCGAGCACCTGATCGATCCACTTCACCGGAACGATCTCAAGGCCTTGCGTGACGTTCTTGGGAATATCGGCAAGATCCTTGCGATTCTCTTCCGGGATGACGACGGTCTTGATGCCGCCGCGCAGAGCCGCCAGCAGCTTTTCCTTCAGTCCGCCGATGGGCAGCACGCGACCGCGCAAGGTAATCTCGCCGGTCATCGCGACATCGGAACGCACCGGCACGCCGGACAGGACCGAAACCAGGGCGGTGACCATCGCGATGCCGGCGCTGGGACCGTCCTTGGGCGTGGCGCCCTCGGGCACGTGCACGTGGGTGTCGTATTTCTCGTGGAACTGCGCATTGACGCCGAATCGATCGCTACGCGCGCGCACCACGCTGTAGGCGGCTTTCACCGATTCCTGCATCACGTCGCCGAGCTGCCCGGTCAGGATCAACTGGCCCTTGCCCGGCAACAAAGTGGCTTCTATCTGCAGCAGGTCGCCGCCGACTTCGGTCCAGGCGAGCCCGGTGACGAGGCCGATTTCGTGCTCCGCTTCCGCGCGACCGAAATCGAAGCGCTGCACGCCGAGGTACTTGTCGAGATTCTTCGACGTGACCTGGATGGCGCGCGCCTTGCCGCCCTTCTTCGACGCAGGCGGACCGGCCAGGGCGATTTCCTTGACGACCTTGCGGGAAATCTTGGCGATCTCGCGCTCGAGATTTCGCACGCAGGACTCGCGCGTGTAGTAACGCTCGTTGTCGCGTAGAGCCGATTCCTGCACCTCGAGCTCGCCTTCCTTCAGGCCGTTCGCCTTCAGCTGCTTGGGCAACAGGTAACGCTGCGCGATGTTGAGCTTTTCTTCCTCGGTGTAACCCGGGATGCGGATCACCTCCATGCGGTCGAGCAGCGGACCGGGGATGTTCAGCGAATTGGACGTGGCCACGAACATCACTTCCGACAGGTCGAGATCGACCTCGAGGTAATGGTCGTTGAAGCTGTGGTTCTGTTCCGGGTCCAGCACTTCGAGCAGGGCCGAGGACGGATCGCCGCGGAAGTCCATGCTCATCTTGTCGATCTCGTCGAGCATGAACAGCGGGTTGCGGGCGCCGGCCTTGTTGAGGTTCTGCACGATGCGCCCGGGCATGGAACCGATGTAGGTGCGGCGATGGCCGCGGATCTCGGCCTCGTCGCGCACGCCGCCGAGCGACATGCGCACGAACT
>CAYWHO010000019.1:8897-17097 GCA_964458195.1 uncultured Arenimonas sp. | reverse complement strand
TAATAGAAATAGAGCTTCGCCATGAAGCGTAGGGTGGGCCCTGGCCCACCGGCAATCAAGCCTTGACGCTTCGCTATTCGCGGCGCTGACCGGGACGGGCCCGCCCGGCCGCGGGTTTCAGGCGCCGGGAATGAACGGCACCTGCGCTGCCTGATCGAAACGCACGATCGCGCGCAACTTGGCCTCGACCTGCAGATAACGCACGGCCTTGACGGCCGGAACGGCGCGCTTGAGCTTGCCGAACGTACGCTCGAGCTGTGCGGCTTCCTGCTTTTCGATGGCGATGGCCTCCTTCGCCAACGCCGTCGCGGCCGCATCGTCGATCTTCCCGCTGTTCCACACACGCGCGTACGCCAGGATATTGTCCAGGCGTCGGCGATTGAGCTCGGACAGGCTCGCCTGGTGCGCGTCATAGACCGGCCAGAACTTCTCAGCTTCCTCCGGCGTGAGCTGCAGTTGCTGCTCGATGAACGCGCGCTTTCCCGAACCGACGTAGGCCTGCAAGACCTGCATCTGCGCCACGGCTTCGGCCTCGGCGGGCGTGCGCGTGGCCGGTTCGGCGGCCATCGCGGCGGCGGGGATCAGCACGGAAAGCAAGGCGACGAACAGGTTCTTGCGCATGGAACGACTCCGGTGAGTAGGCGAACGTAGGAAACCAGAAGCGCGTGCGCCCACCCATTGGCCCTAGGTCGCATGCGCCGCGCGAAGCCGTTTGGCGCGTCAACGGCCCCAGGCGTTGCCGATCTGCACGTACCCCACCAGGCCATCCGGCCCCTGCGCCAGATCCACGCCGAAGGTCAGGCCGAAATACTTGCGTGCCTTGAACCGCACGCCGAGCCCGCCGGCCGATACGGTCTTCGTTCCTTTCGCGCCGCGCCGGTCGGACACGGCCGTTCCGAGACCCCCGAAAGCGAGCACGTCCCAGCGCTCGCCGAGCGGCCAGCGATACTCCGTTTCGACCGATGCCGCTCTTTCTCCGGCATAACGCATGGCCGACACGCCGCGCAGTGAAACATAGGGCCTGAGGTAGAACGGCAGGTCGCCCGTGCTCGCTTCCGCGACCGCACGCAGCCCCCATACGCCCTTGCCGACGCCTTTGCCGTAGCGAGTCCAACGCAACGAATACGATTGCGCGCCGAAGCTCGCGCCCAACGCCTGCGCGTAGAAAGTCGAACCCAGGCTCAGATGCTGTCCGCGCGAAGGCGTGTACAACTCGTCGCGCGTGTCGCGCGCCCAGGACAAGGCGATGCCGTTGACGCGGCTGTGGCTGACGGTCGGATCGAGTTCGGTCGGCAGGGACGATCCGAAGTCGGCATCGACGCGCCCGGCGAAGGTCCGAATGCCCAGGCTCGACGGTCCATCGCCGATGCGGCGCTCGGCTTCCACGCTGATGCCGCTCAAGCGCAGGACGAAATCCAGCTGCCGATCCTCCTGCGGCGACAGACCGTGGTAGCTGAGTCGGATGTCGGCGTCCACGGCGATCGCCGTCGACCACCAGCGACCCTGGCCCCAGGCGCGTCGGTCGAACGCCGCCCAACCTCGCGAGCCGCCATCGGTCCACAAGGCGCCAAGACCGAACGCCTGCGGCTTGCTCGGGCCCGACGCGTCCTTCGGCCCCGGCCGCATCCACACCGGTCCCGCGAGCAATCCGGTGCCGATGGCGGGCTCGGTGATCGGATAGGGAACGAAAAGTAAGGAACTCGTTTGCGCCTCGGTTACGTCGGAGACGACCTCGCCAGCATGAGCGGCGGCGCAATACAGGCAGCCGACGTTCAGGGCGCAGGCGACGACGCGGCGCAATATTCGTGACGCGGGCTCCGCGATCCTCGCGGGCGGAACAGGAGCTTGCATGCGGTCGATCCGTGCGTGGCGCAAGGCCATCCGTCGATCGCAAATGAACATCGTCGGGCCATGGCCTCAATTGGCCCTTGGTCGCACTTCCGGCCCACGCGGATCAGGATCAATGCGTCGGCTTCGGTTCGTCGCGTGGCGGCAGCCGGAAATGGAAGGCCGCACCGCCGTCCGGGTTGTTGGTCGCCCAGAGTTCGCCGTGATGGCTTTCCAGGATCGTCGTGCAGACCGCGAGACCCAGGCCCATGCCATTGCTCTTGCTGCTGACGAAGGGCAGGAAAATGCGCTCCAGGTCTTCGGGCGGAATGCCGCGTCCGACGTCCTGCACCGACACCAGGACGCCGCTTTCTTCGGTGGCGGCGGTGCGCAGCAGCAGGCGGCGTCCGTCGGGCAGGTCGGCCATGGCGTCGCAACCGTTCATCACCAGGTTCAGCAGTACCTGTTGCAGCTGGATCCGGTCGCCCAATACGGCCGGCAGGTCGGGCTGGAGCTCGAGCACCGTTTCCGTGTTGCGGTTCAACAAGTCGCTGCGGATGATGCGCAGGACATCGAGCACGACCTCGTTGAGATCGACCTCGCGGTGTTCCGGCGCTTCCTTCCGCAGCATGGCGCGCAGGCGCCGGATGACTTCGCCGGCGCGCTTGTCGCTCTCCACGATATTGACCAGGCTCTCGCGAACCTCGTCCAGGTTCGGCGGATCCATCGCCATGAATCGCGTCGCCGCCTGCGCATTGCTGAGGATGGCGGTCAGCGGCTGGTTCAATTCGTGCGCCAGCGATCCCGACAGCTCCGCCAACAGGGCCACGCGCGACAGATGCGCCAGTTCGTCGCGATGCCGGGCCGACTCGCGCTCCAGCCGGCGGCGCTCGCTGATGTCCGCGATCGAGACGAGCACCTGCAGGTTGTCGCCCAGGCGGATCGGATTCAAGGCGATTTCCACCGGCACTTCGCCGCCATCCTTGCGTCGCCCGAACAGTTCCCTTCCCGCCCCCATCATTCGCGCGGTCGCTGCGGCCGAGTAGGCCGCACGGTCGGCAGCGTGGCGCGCGCGATGGCGATCGGGAACCAGCGCGTCGATGTTCAAGCCGAGCAGCTCGCTGCGCGGGTAGCCGAACACCACCTCGGCCTGCCGGTTGGCCAAGGAAATCGCGCCGTCGGCGCCGACCATCAGCATCGCCGTCGGCGAAGCTTCCACCGCCAACTGGAAGCGTTCCTCCTGTTGTTTGCGCTCGGTGATATCGGCGAGCACGCCATGCAAACGCACTGGCACGCCATTACCTTCGAACTCCATCTGGCCGCGCACGGCCACGAAACGGATGCGGCCGTCGTCGCCGCGGATGCGGTACTCGCAGCGGAAATCGCCCTCGTCGCGCGTGGCCTCGATGAAGGCGTGGATCAGCGTTTCCCGATCCGCCGGCTCGATGCGTTCGATGAAGTCCTGGCGCTGGAACTTCCATCCTGGCGCGAAGCCGAGCAGTTTCAGGGCAAGGTCGGTGAACCAGAACTTCTCCTGGGCCATTTCCCAGCTCCACAGGCCCATTTCGCCGGCCCGCACCGCCACGTCCATGCGCGCCTCGCTTTCGCGCAATCTTGCTTCGGTCGCGTTCAGGCTCTGCGCCAGCCAGGCCGACCGCAGGATGTCGCCGCCGAGCTCGTTGCTCATCACGAAGATGACGCAGAGGAAAGCCGGTACGAGGATGTCGGGGGCATGGATCCAGCCGGTGACGACGCCGACGCGCCAGGTGTTGACCAGCAGTACGAAGGCGGCGATGCCGCCGCAGACGCGGACGGCGCGCCAACGGTCGTCCTGCGTGGATTCGCGCCAGGTCGTGCGCATGGTATCGAGCACGTAGAGCACGAAAAGCACGATGTTGAGCTGTCCGACGATCATCCAGGGATTGACCGTGCCGATGGGGACGGCGACCTGCATGCCGCCCCAGACGCTCATCAACTGCAGTTCGCTGAGCTCGAGGTAGTTGATGTTGACGCCGGTGGCGAAGTTCAGTCCCAGCGCAGCGGCGCGACTGAGGCAAACCGCCGCGCACAGCCAGGCGCGACTGCCGGAGAACTGCAGGTGCACGAACAACGCGAGCATCACGAACATCACGGCGCCCGGCACATGCGCCCAGCGCAGCAAGTCGGCGTAATGACCGGTTTCGCGGGCTTGCATCATCAGCAGTTCCAGCGCCGAGATGGCCGCCACGGAAATGGACGCGAGCGCGAACACCAGGTGCAGCCTGCGGTCCAGCCGGCGGAACCACACCAGCAGGTGGATCAGCCCGAGCGTGAGGCAGGCCCCTCCCATGAGCGGCCATGCGATTTCGATCCAATTCATGTGGTCACGGGACGGTTGAAGGGCCGCTTCGCCGAAGTCTAGCCCAAGGCGACGCGGCGGAACTCATCGGAAAACGGTTTCAATGCCCCTCGTCGCGCTGCGAACGCCAACCCAGTACCCAGCGCCACTCGGACGTGATGCCCGATTCGATGTCGACGTCGCTCCAGACGTAGTTCCACGCCAGGGCCAGGTACAGATGCTCGCCGAGCGGGTGCTGGAGGCGGAAGTCGAGATTCGCGTAGCGCCCGTTGCCGAGCGCGTCGAGCACCTGCAGTTCGCCCGCATAACTGACGCGCTTGAACAGCGGGCCTTTGGCGCGCAGGTAGAGTCCGTAGGCCGCACCGCCGAAATGACGATCGCCGCGGTCCATCGTAAGGTAGCCCAGCGCCGGGCCCAGGCGCAGATACCGGTCTTCGCGTTCGCCGAAGCGCCAGCCGTAGGCGAAGCTGACCGTTCCGGTGCGATCGTAGCCTTCGGTCGTGAGTTCGGTCGCGCCCAGCACGCGTCCTGCGACGAAGCGTCGGTTCGCCAGCAAGCGGTCGTAGCTGAGGCTGGCCGTGATGTCGTCGTCCCTGAGCACGCCATCGGTACGCTTGTAGTTGTAGTCGACGCTGCCGTGCAGTTCGCCCCGCGTGGACCTGTGCATGAAGCGGAGCGTGGCGTCGAGGTCGTCTTCGGGCGTCTTCAGGCTTCCGCGATCGACGCCGAATTTCAGGCTGACGTCGGTCGACCAGGGACTGGGTTCGGCGACGACGGCCTCTTCGATCCGCACCTGGTCGGCGCGCACGCGCAATCGGCCGAACGATTCGCTGTCGAAGACGATGTAACCGTCGCCGCGCTCGACGACCTTGCCGCCCAGCCGTTCGCCTTTCGCGCCGACCAGGATCGCATCCGCGTCGGCCTGGCCGGCAGCGAGCAGCAGCACGGCGCCGGCCAGTACTTGCGCGGGCGATGCGAGCTTCATCGTCCCGCAGAAGGATTGGTAACCCAGTTGATCGCGTCGAGCAAAGCCTGGTCGTCGACCGGTTTGCGCAGGAACAGCTTGGCCCCCAGGTTGCGCGCCCAGGTCCGGGTTTCCAGGTCGTCGCGGGCCGATACCGTGATCACCGGCAGACCGATGCCACGGGCATTGAGGCGTTCCTGCACCTGCATGCCGGTGAGTTTGGGCAAGGTGATGTCGAGCAGGATGCAGGCCAGCGGCACATCCTCGACTTCGGCCAGGAACTGCTCGGCCGACCCGTAGGGGCGCGCATCCAGACCGGCGGAGCGGACCAGGCGCGCGAATCCGCAGCGCACGGCCTCGTCGTCGTCGACGATGTAGACCACCAGATCCTTAGCTTTCTGCCTCATGCCTGTCCCCCGGCGACGGCGCGAGCGGGTCGACCGGCAGCGGCTCCCCAAGCCGGCTGCCGGCAATTCGCGCATTGCCGCCAATCTAGGCCGGCGCGGAGAAGCGCCGTAATTGGACCTTCAGCCTATGCGCGCGCCGCACGCTCAGGTCGTGGCGTTCGGACCGGCTTCGTTCGCCGGCATCCGTTCGTACAGGTGCACCAGTTCGGCGACCGAGCGCACCTTCATTTTCGCCATGGCACGGCCGCGATGGACTTTCACCGTCTTTTCGGCGATGCCGAGGTCGGCGGCGATCTGCTTGTTCAGTCGTCCCCTGACGACGTGCTCGAGGACTTCGCGCTCGCGCGCCGATAACGACGCCAGTCGTTTGCGTATGCTCTCGATGGCCTCGCGGCGCTCGCTGCCGGCGCGATGCGCCCGGACCGCGTCGTGGATGGCCGGAAGCAGGGTGTCGGCATCCACCGGTTTTTCCAGGAAATCGCGCGCGCCCTGCTTCATCGCGCGCACGCCGGTCGAAACGGTGGACCGGCCGGTCAGATAGATGATCGGCGTCTCGATGCCGCGCTGCTTGAGAACCTCATGCAGCTCCGGGCCGGTCATGCCGGGCATGTTCACGTCCAGGAGAATGCAGCCGATCCTCGCGATCGGCGCCCGCGCCAGGAAGTCGGTCGCCGATTCGAACGTTTCCACCGCGAGGCCTTCGGAACGGAGCAGCCGGGCCAGCGAGTCGCGCACCTCCGGCTCGTCGTCGATGACCGATATCGTCGCGTCGTCAGCAATCAAGACAGCCCCCCAGGCGGATTTTCCCGCCGGTACGCCCGCTGCATGGTAAGCCAGTTCGGCGCGAGTCGGGTCCGATCCGCGCCCGGCATCGGCAAACGCCGAACGCAGGCTCACAGCAGCAGTTCCAGTATGCGGTTGATCAGCTCTTCGGCCGAGATCATGGTCAGGGACAAGGGCGCGACCGGCGCGAGCACGGCCACCGCGAGTTTCAGCACCGTTTGCGACCCGAACGGAACGATGCGCATCTGTTGCAGCCCTGCGTAGCTGTTGCCCAGATCGGCGAGGGACTGGATGTCTCCGCTGCCCAGGGGGCTCTCGCCGGCGGATTGGCCCGGCAGCAACCACTTTTCCCTGAACTCGCCGACATAACGCATGGCCAATCCGCCCATCGCGCTCAATCCCAGGCGTTTGGCTTCGGCCAGGCCGGGCGCGAAGGTCAGCAGCGGGCCCAGGACGAAGAACACCGCGACGACCACGGCGGCCACCAGATCGAGCTTGAACTGCAGCAGATGCGCGCCCGAAAAGAAGATCTGCCCCGCGATCCAGCCCGCCGCCATGCTGCCCTCCGCCATCAGCAGCGGCGCGAACGCCAGTGCGAACTGCGCCAGGAATCCCAGTCCGCCGGCCTTGTCCGGATGCAGGGGCTGAAACGACAGGTTCAAGCGCGACAGCCGCCACATCAGGATCCACCACAGCGCGATGCGGTAGTACCAGCGCAGCAGCAGGAACTGGAACAAGGGCACGCTCACCAGTCCCATCCAGTAGCCCGGCCAACGCGGAATCAGGCGACCGTGTTCGGCGATCGCGTACCAGGTATCGATCTCCAGGGCCGACACGTTGCGCCAGATGCCGCCGACGCCGACGATGTAGACGAAAGCCAGCAGCAACCATTCCACGCCGGGCGCCTCGATCCAGCGTCGGGTCGAAGCGATCGCACGGTCGAACTCGGCCGCTTGCGCGCCGTTCACCAAGCCGCGCTCGCGAAACCTCGCCATCGCCTGGGGAAAACGCCGATGCACCAGCACTTCGGCGAAAATCAGCAGGGGCAACGCCACCAGATACCTGACGGCGGTATCGACGTCGTGCAGGAACGGCATCGTCGTTCCCCCCACCGCGAGCCCCTCGGCGAGCGACAGCAGCAGCAACGGAAGCCAGACGATGGCGACGATGACGACGATCCGGCGACGCCAGCGACCGAGGTCGTCGTCGCACAGGCCCAGGCGCTTGAGCAGACCGAACAAGGCGCCGCCGACGACCAGCGACGGCATGGACTTGATGTCGGACATTCCTCGCTCCCCGCTCCGGAACTCAGTTGAGTTCCTTGTCCTTGAAGTACTTGCTGCCCTTGATCGTGATCTCGGCCGCCAGTCCGCTCGAGGTCAGTTGATACAGCCAGACGCCGGGCGCGACAGCGGTGGCGCCCTCGAACGAACGACCGGCCGATTTGTGCTTGACGGCGACCGTCGACTGACTGCTGGGTTGCCAACCCTTGTCGATGAAACTCTCGAAGGCCTTGGCATCGTCGAAGACGAATACGAGGTCGTATTTCTTGATGCCGACGCCGACGCCGGCCTGGACTTCGACGAAGCGCATGAAGGTCTCGCGCCGCGGCTCGTTCAATACCGCCAGGCCCCGGCCCTTGCCGGTGCCGGCCACGCCGATCTTCAGCCCGAAGTTGCGGAACGTGGCATAGCCGGCGGCGGCCGATATCGCCGCCTTCGCCTCTGGACGCGCTGCATACAACCGCGTCAGCACTTCGCCCGACTGTCGGCGAACGGCGGCGCGTTCCTGGTCCGGTGTTTCCGCCCGCGCACCGGCCAGAACCAGCAACAGGATCGCGACCATGGGCAACTGCAGCAAAAGCGATTCGAAGCGATGGCT
>CAYWHO010000019.1:2905-8797 GCA_964458195.1 uncultured Arenimonas sp. | reverse complement strand
TCCGCATCGGTGATGCGATGCGGGCGACCGGTTTCGCGCGCATAGGCGTGGTCGTAGATGCGCATCGCGACTTCGCCGCTGACGGAATCGCGCAACTCGGCGACCAGGGTCATTTCGCCGGCCGACACGGAATACACGCGCGTGGCCTCCGTTCCGAGGACGTCGGGAGCGATGATGTACAGATCGACGATCTGCGCGCCGACCTCGAGCACGTCGTCGCCCGGCTTGTCGACCACGGCATAACCGCCCTTGGCGAGCTGCTTGACCGCTTCTTCGCGCATCAGGGCCGCCAGCTTGTCGCGAATGCGCTGCGCGTCGGCGGCGCGCACGCGCACGCCGGGCGACCCGCTCGAACCGCGACCCCAATCGCGACGGAAGGAAATCGCCACCGGCCGCAACAGGACCTTGTTGTAGGCCGCCAGGGAAACACCGGGACGGGCATAGGCCACGTCGAGTCCCTTGATGGCGGCCCTCTGCAGGCCGTCCTCGGTCCACTGCGCCGCCGCCTCGCGCTTGCTGCGGGGCGCGTCCGGCGTGGACTGGGCCAGTGCGGTGGCCGCCAACGCGGCCGACAACAGGAAAGCAAGGCTCGTGCGCGTCGTTTTCATCGGATCCTCGGGCAGTCGCGGCGTGGCTTTGCCTGCGATGTTCCGAAGCCTGGCCCGGGCCGGCCATTGGACCTTGGCCTTACCGCCGCAACACGCCTTCAGCGCAGCGGCGAAGCCTGCAGCCGATCCAGCCGCTCGCGGTACCGGCGCGCGCGCGTCGCATCGCCGAGCTCGTTCGCGTATTCGGCGAGCGCACCGAGAATCTCGCGGTCATCGGGGAACCGTCCGGCGGTTTTTTCCAGCACGTCCAGGGCGGCGCGCGATCGACCGGCCTCGTGCAGGGCCACCGCCTGCACGTAGGCATAGCGCGGATTCCCGGGCGCGGCGCGCGCCGCGTCCTCCAGCCAGGGCAAGGCATCGGACAGCCGGCCCTGACGCACGCGCAGCAGGCCCATCGCATGCATCAAGGCTGCATCTCGCGGCGCCTGTTTCAAACCGGCGTCGAGCACCGCCTGCACGTCGCCCTCGCGACCGCTTTCGCGATACAAGTCGGCCAGGTTGAGATAGGCGGGGATGAAAGCAGGCGCCAACGCCATGGCGGCGCGATACTCGATTTCGGCGAGATTCGGCATGGCGCGCCGGACGAAGAACGCGCCGAGCGCGACGCGCGCTTCGGGTCGATCGGCATTCGCCCGTTGCGCCGCTTCGAATTCGGCGAAGGCGGTTTCCAGCGCCTGCCGCTCCTGCGCGGCGAGCGGCTCGCCAGCGGCATCGGCGAGGATGCGCGCCGCCTTGATGCGGACGAGGCGCGATGGGTCCGCGGCCAGGGGCAGCAGCAGTCGTCGGCGAACGTCGGCCGGCGCGGCCTGCAGGGCCTCGACCGCCGCGCCGCGAACCATGGGATCCGGGTCGCGCAGCGATGCGCGCAGCGCCTCCACGTTGCCGGCGCCGAGATAGGCCCCGAAGTACGCGAGCGCCGTCGCGCGCGCGATGCCCGGCGCGTCGTCGTTCGCAATCACGGCCAGCAGGTCGGCGGCGGCCTCGGGTTTCCCCGCGTTGGCGGCATGGAATGCGTTGCCGAAGGTCTGCCATCCCGGTTTCGTCCGGCCGAAGTGGCGCGAGATGGCGGCGGTGGCCCAGGCCGGGGTTTGGTCGCGATGGCAGGCCGTGCAGACGTCCGGCGCATCCACCGACGCGCTCGCCGCCGGGTGCGGAATGCGCAACGAATGATCCCGCCGATCGTCGATGCCCATGTAGGTGCGGCTAGGCATGTGGCAATCGACGCAGGCCGACCCCGCGCTGCCGGCGGCGTGCATCGTGTGTTCGCGCACGTCGTACTTGGCCGCCGAATGGCATTGCCCGCAGGTGGCGTTGCCCGGCGCACGCAGTTCGCCGGAATGCGGTTCGTGGCAATCGCTGCAGCTCACGCCGGCGGCATGCATTCGGCTCTGCAGGAAGGACCCGACCTCATAGACTTCTTCGCGCTGCTGCCCGTCGTCGAAATACAATCCACGGTCGAGCAGGGCGATGTCGTGCGTTTCGGAAAAGCGCCCGTCGTGATCCATGCCCTCGGCCATCGGCGCGCGACGCGAATGGCATTGCGCGCAAACCATCACTTCGCGCTGGCTGGTCTTTTCCTTGCTTCGCTTCGCCGTGCCGGCGATCGTGTCGGGCAGCCAGGCGACGCCCTTGCGCTCGTCGAGCAATTGCAACAGGCCCGGATCCGTCGGTTCGCCGCGCTTCCCGCCCTTGCCGGCCCAGGCGACGTGATTCGAGCCCGGGCCGTGGCAGGCCTCGCAGCCCACGCCCATCTCGGACCAGGCGGTGGCGTAGCGGTTGCGCCCGGCGTCGTAGTTGCGGTCGAGGTTCGTCGTGTGGCAATCGGCGCACATCCAGTTCCAGTTCTGGTAAGGCCCGGTCCAATGCAAGGCATCGCCGGCGAGCACGCGCTCTCCGGCATAAAGGTGATACCAGCGCTGACCGCCCTGGGTTTTCTCGCGCGCATCCCAGGCGAACGGCAAGGACTGCAGCCGACCATCCGGGAACTGCACCAGGTATTGCTGCAGGGGCCGGAAACCCATCGTGTAGCGCACTTCGAAATCGGCCAGCTTCCCGTCAGCGCCTTCGGTGCGGACGAAAAAGCGCGCGCCGCGGCGGAAGAAACGCGAAACGGTGCCCGCGTATTCGAAATCGACATCGCCGAAATCGCCGAGCACGTTACCCGGCGTCGCATGGCGCATCGCGGCGGCATGATGCGAGCCTTGCCAGGCCTTCGCCTGATCCGCATGGCAACCGCTGCAAGCCTCGGAACCCACGAAGCGGGCGGGCGCCGGCATCGTCGGCGGCGGAGCGGGCGTTTCGGCGCGATGCGCGAAATACGTCCTGGCACCAATCGCCACCGTAGCGCCAAGCAAAACTACCGCTGCGATCCAGACCCAAGCGGGAAAACGTGCGCGCATCGGCGTCGCGCCGTTCGCGGCGCCTGCCCTCACCGGCGAATCGGTTCCTTGCCTGCGTTTCCCGGCCATGTCGCGATCCGTGCCCGGTCCGGGCGGTGATGCTGCCGATACGGCGCCTCGACCGGCGCCATCGGCATCATTTCACGTTGTAACCCCGACCTTCCAGGCAGGCCTGGCGGGCATTCCAATACGATTGTTCGGCCGCTTGCGTCTGAGCGGCCTGCGCCTGGTTGGCTTCAGCTGCCGCCCGCCGGTTCTTGTTGCGGCGGACGACACCGCCCACTACCGCGCCTTTCGCCGCGGCATCGTCGACGTCGTTGCCGGTCGCGGCACCGACGACGGCGCCCGCCGTCGCTCCGCGAACGCGCGCGCCGCTGCCCGTGACCGGCGCCGGTTGCGCCTTGGCGACCGCAGGCGGATGGGCCGGATCGTAGCCGCTGCGTTCGATCGCCCACAGCCGGCATTGATCTTCGTCCGTCTTCTGCTGTTCCGGACTCTGCCCCTTGCCCGGATAGACCGCCTGCTGCACGGGCACGGCGGCGAAAGCGCCGCCGACCATGGCGGCGCCCAACAGCAACGGCAGCGCAGCGCGCAGGGATTTCGCATTCACCGTTCGTGCTCCGATGGCGTGATCATGCGAGCAGACGTCGTTACAGACCGAACGCGAAAGCGAGCATCGGACCCTGCATGGTCACGTCGACCGAACGGCCGTTGTCGCCGAGTTCGAGATTCATGTAGCGATAGCCCAGGACCAGCGAGCCCTTGCTCATCTTGCGCGTCAGCATGACGCTGGCGTTGGTGGTTCCGTCGGTATCGCCGAAGCCGCCATCCAGCCGACCGATCAACCCCCATTTATCGGAAAGCTTGGCGCTGTAGCGCACGCCGAGCATGGCGTCGGTATAGGACTGGTCGAAACCCACGGTCGTCGCCGGGAACGGGGGGCCGTTCGATTCGAACGCGACGCTCAGGTCGGCATTGATGTGGCGAACGCCGAAGATGACGTCCAGGCCCTCGTAGCGTTCCGGGCTGACGTTCCAGACGCCGGCCACTTCCGTGATGGTCGTGTCCAGGGCAGCGTCGGTACCGAAAACGTTGTTGTCGCGTTCGTCCGACAGCGCGATGTAGGTGACGTCGGCGAGCACGCCGAAGCGGTCGCCCTGGCCTTCGACATGCATCTGGAAGGCCATGTCCAGCTTGCTGACGACATCGGAGAAGCTGGTCTGGCTGGGCACCGGCTCGGCGTCCTCGCGCAGATCGGTGCCGATGGACGACATCCACAGATAGGGGGCCGCAACCCACTGCCAGCCTTCTTCCGGCGCGGATTGCGCATTGGCGGCGGGCGCCGCGGCCAGGGCCAGCAGGGCCAGGGCGGCCAGTCGTGTTTTCTTGTGGCTGTGCATGTTCATGTTCCTTGGCGTAGCGAAATCGGAAAGGTCGGGGCCGGTCACGGGTTGACGACGACGTAGACGACGTCGTTGCCGTACCAGGTCCGGCTGTAATAGACGGAGCCGCAGTAGTAGTAGGAAACGCCGTTGCGATAGACCATCGTGCAGCCCGCCGGCAACCTGTAGTAATACGATCCGACGACCGCGGCCGTGGTCACCGCGACGGTGCCGATGACGATGCCGGCGGCGATCGGATGGTGATGGTGGTCGTTCCAGTCGTTGCCGTGGTTGTAGTCGTGATCGATGTCGATGTTGACGTCGTTGCCGATGTTGATGTTGTTGCGATTGCCCGAGCCGACGTTGTTGCGGTTGCCGGAGACCTGGCCGGATCGGCGCACGTCGTTGCGGTTGGCGTGATTGGCCCCGCTGACCGAGGCCTGCGCCATGCGCCCGCCGTTGGGCCGGCCGACGCCGCGGCCTTCGGCGTCGGCGACGCTGGCACCGAGCATCGCGACCGCGGCGAAGGCGATCATGGCGACGTGGTTGCGCGCGGTCGCGCGCGCACTGGTTGGACGACGCATCATTTGGCTTCTCCGTTGGCGGGGGCATCGAGCGCAACCGATGCGCGGAAGGGAATCTCGACGGCTTCCTTGGGCGGCGCGAACGCGAAGGTTTGCGGCCCGATCGCCGGCTTCGTGTTCCAGGTCAGCACTGCCTGGAACTGCGGTTCGCCCACTTCGTGCCGCGTGGTGATCAGGATCTTGCGCGGCAACGGCCGCTCGCCCTTCTCGACCCAGAGCTGCCAGTCGATGTCGGCCTGGCGGAAGGCCAGCTGGTCGCAGGCGACGCCATCGATGGTGGAATCGCCCACCAGCACGCCGCCGCGCACGGCGTCGGTCAGCGTGCCCGTCATGGACTGGTAGAGCACGTCGATCAACGGCATCTCGATGCCGGCCGCCAGCATGTTCTCCAGCAGTTGCGGCAGCGACACGGGAACCTTGGTGCGGATATAGGCCTGGTCGTCGGCCGAATAGATCATCAGCGCCGCGCCATCGAACACATAGCTGCGATTGCTCACGTCGCCGCTGACGTCGGCGCGCAACTGGTTGGGACGCGCAACGACCAGATTGACGCGCTCGTTGTGCTGCAGCTTGTAGCCGAACTCCACCACTTCGTCGCGGCTCGAGCGGCTCTCCACGGAGAATTCCTGCAGCCCGCGAAGATAGCTCGTCATCCGGTCGAGCACGGCCTGCGCTTCAGGCGACACCGGACCGGCCTGAGTCGCGCTGGTCGGCGCGGCGGCGTTCTCGCCAGCGGCCGCCAACGCGGGCGCCAGCAACGCACCTGCCAGCAATGCGGCGCGGATCGCGAAACCGATGGATCTGTACATGGATCCCCTCCTCGAAATGGTCGCGGTCAGCCTAGGTGGCGGTTTTGCGCCGATAAATGGGACCTTGGCCTTACCGAAGAAGGGCGGCCATGGATGATGGCCGCCCTTCG
>CAYWHO010000019.1:0-2805 GCA_964458195.1 uncultured Arenimonas sp. | reverse complement strand
AGATTGTTCTTCTCGTAGGGATCGGCCTTGAGATCGAACAGCTCGATGCTCGACGGCAGGGACGCGCGCCAGACCAGCTTCCAGTCGTCCACCGAGATGCCGGCCTGCTGCGGCTCGACCGAATAGATCATGATCTTGCGCGGCGAGGGCGTGCCGTTGCGCAGCGTCGCCCACATGTCCATGCCATCTACCGGCGCCTTGGACTTGGCCATGGAACCGCCGGCGATCGACACCAGGGTCGGCATCACGTCCACCACGTGCATGCGCGCATCGCTGACGCCGACCTTGACGTGACCCGGCCAGTTGGCCAGTGCGATCACGCGCGTACCGCCTTCATAGAGCGTGCCCTTGCCGTCGCGATAGGGGCCGTTGTCGGCCGGCAATACCAGCTTGGAAACGTCGGCTTCGCCGGCGAACTTGGAGGAACGTACGCCGCCGTTGTCGCTCTGGTAGACGATCAGCGTGTTCTCCAACATGCCCTTCGCTTTCAGGGCGGCAACCACGCGACCGACCTGGTCGTCGAGGGCGGTGATCATGGCGGCGTAGGTGCGCCGGGTCGGCTCGGCGATGTGCGCGTTCCGGTCCAGGTACTTCTGCGGCGCCTGGAAAGGCGAATGCGGCGCGGTGAAGGCCAGGTACATGAACATCGGCTTCTTGCCGTCGTAGTTCTCGATCTGGCGCACGGCGTCGTCGCCGAACAGATCGGTGGCGTAGCCTTCTTCCTTCACCAGCTCGTTGTTGCGATACCAGTCGGTAGCGCCATGGGCGCCATGGGTGAAATAGTCGATCTCGCCCAGCACCGCGCCGTAGTGGTAGTCGAAGCCGCGCTGCCGCGGCCAGTATTTCTGGTCGGCATGGCCGATATGCCATTTGCCGATCATCGCGGTGTAGTAGCCGGCATCGCGCAGCGCCTGCGGCAGGGTGTACTCGTCGGTATCCAGGCCGTACTTGCCGGCCGAGGGAATCACCGCGCTCTGCATGCCGGTGCGGTAGGGATAACGACCGGTCATCAGCGCCGCACGTGTCTGCGTGCACAGGGGCTGCGCGTGGAAATTCTCCAGCCGCATGCCGCCGCGCGCCAGCGCGTCGATGTTCGGCGTCTTGATGTCGGAGCCGTGGTAGCCGACATCCTTCCAGCCCTGGTCGTCGGCGATGATGTAGACGATGTTGGGCTGCTTGGCGCCCGACTGCGCCAGTACCGGCATCGCCCATGTCATGGACAGAACCAGCATGCCGAGCAATACGTAGGCGAAACGTCGAACCGATTTCATGGCGCACCCCTTGGTTGCGAAGACGGGTCGGGCGACTTGCGCCGCGCCGGCCTGACGGCCGGTCCAGGGGCAGCGCACCCGATGCGGCCATTGAGGCAAAGAAGCGGCACGATTTCGATGCAGCCTAGGCACCATTGATTTCGCCAGCAACGCGTGCTAATCGCGCGAGCGCGCGGGTGCCGCGGCTACGTCGTGGCGGCACTACCGAACCGCCGCGAATCCACGCCCAGAAGCTCCAGCGCACGGAGGAATTCGCCGTCCAGCGGGGCTTCGACTTCGATGCGCTCGCCGGTGACCAGATGGTCGAAAGCCAGGCGCCAGGCGTGCAGCAGCATGCGATGCACGCCGCGCATGCGGAAGGCGCGGTTGTGCCGGCCATCGCCATGACTGCTGTCGCCGATCAGATGATGCGACAGGTGCTTGAGGTGGCGGCGGATCTGCCGGTAGCGTCCGGTTTCCGGTGAGCAGCGCATCAGGGCGTAACGCGAGGTTTCGTGGCGCGCATCAGGCGAGTCGATCTCGGCGGTCGCCAGGCGTTCGAAGGCGGTGATCGCCGGTTTCTTTTCCGGCTTGCCCGGTCCGCCATCCAGCGCATAGTCGAGCACGAAGGCCGGATCCGGCCAGCCGCGACAGATCGCCAGATAGTCCTTGCGCACCTCGCGCGACATGAAGACCTTGCCCAGGGCCGAAGCGCTTTCGCGATCGAGCGCGACGAGCAGGCAGCCGCTGGTGGCACGATCGAGGCGGTGCACCAGGTGCACGGCCGTGCCGAACTGCGCACGCAAACGTTCGTCGAGAAAATCGTCCTCGCCGCGCGCCATCGCACTGGCGTGCGCCATCAGGCCGGCAGGCTTGTTGACGATGGCGAGACGCTCGTCGGCGTGAAGCACTTCGATGAGCGGATCTGCAAGAGTCATGCGTGCTGTGTTTTCCGTAGGAGCGACGCAAGTCGCGACTCGCGTCGCTCCTACAGGTTCATCGGCGCCGCGGCCAGGCCGCAAGAAAGGCGCCGAAAGCGCCGAACCCGGCCAGCCAGGTCGCCGCCGTCAGCGAGAAGATGTGCGGGCCGCCGCGATCGAACGAGAACAGCACGGCCGCGACGATCAGCAATCCGGTGCCGAGGATCGCGAACACCGTCTGCCGCTGGCCTTCGCGCGAGATCTTCGCCAGCTCGGCCAGTTCGTTCGAGCGCATCTGCAGCGTATGCGCGCCGCTGACCTGCTGCGCCAGCCAGTCGCGCACCAGTCGCGGCATGTCCGGCGCCTGCGTGACCAGTTCGGGCAGGCGCTTGCGGAATTCGCCGAGCAGGGTGCGAGGGCTGTAGCGCTCGCGAAGGATCCGTTCCAGCACCGGGCGCGCGACCGCCCAGATGTCGAGTTCGGGATCGAGCTGGCGCGCGACTCCTTCGACGTTGAGCAAGGTCTTCTGCAACAGGATCAACTGCGGCTGCAGGGTCAGCTCGTAACGCTGCGCTGTGCGGAACAGCTTCAGCAGTACTTCGGCCAGCGATATCTGCGACAGCGGCCGGGTGAAG
>CAYWHO010000018.1:0-17308 GCA_964458195.1 uncultured Arenimonas sp. | reverse complement strand
CCCGGGCCGCCACAGAGGGGTTCACGGAACTTTTTGGGCCGATTAGCACTCCAAGCGCCAGAGTGCTAGACTAAACCCATGAACGAGAACGCCATGACCAGCCAAGCCCTGATCAGCCACAATCTGCCGATTCCCAGCGCCCTCGGCTCCCTGGACGCCTATATCAATGCGGTCAACCGCGTGCCGGTGCTGTCGGTCGAAGACGAGCAGAAGCTGGCGCGTGCCTACCGCGACCACGACGACCTCGGCGCCGCCCGCCACCTGGTGATGGCGCACCTGCGCTTCGTGGTGCACGTGGCCCGTGGCTACCAAGGCTATGGCCTGGGCATGGGCGATCTGATCCAGGAAGGCAACATCGGCCTGATGAAGGCGGTCAAGCGCTTCGACCCGGACCAAGGCGTACGTCTGGTCAGTTTCGCCGTGCACTGGGTGCGCGCCGAGATGCACGAATTCATCCTGCGCAACTGGCGCATCGTCAAGGTCGCCACGACCAAGGCGCAGCGCAAGCTGTTCTTCAACCTGCGCAAGTCGAAGACGCGCCTGGGCTGGTTGAACGACGCCGAAGTCACCGCGGTCGCGAAGGACCTCAATGTCTCCAAGCGCGAAGTGCTGGAAATGGAATCGCGTTTGTCGGGTCGCGACATCGGTTTCGATGCGCCGGCTGATGAAGACGATGATCACGCGCCGCCGTCGCCGTCGGCCTACCTGATCGCCAACAACGCCGATCCGGCGCTGGCCTACGAACAGGACGACCACGAGGAAAACCAGCTCGAAACCCTGCGCGAAGCGATGGCCGGCCTGGACGCGCGTTCGCGCGAGATCCTCAAGCGCCGCTTCCTCGGCGAACCGAAGGCCACGCTGCAGGAACTCGCCGACGAATACGGCGTCTCCGCCGAGCGCATTCGCCAGCTCGAGGCCAATGCGCTGAAGAAGATGCGGGCCGTTTTCGCCGCCTGAGGCATCCGGCAGCCCGCTCCCGACGACGGCCCCGCAAGGGGCCGTTGCTTTTTGCCGCGGTCGCGGGCTGAATCGGCGGCATGGCCGTCTCGATCGAAGATACGCCGCGGCGCGTGGCGCCGGACCGCGCCGCACCGCCTACGCGCTGGGGCGAGTGGAATTTTTTCCTGCGCGCCTGGGTGCTGCGCCTACTACGCGGCGCGCGCGACCTGTTGCCGGCTCATCGCGCGCCGCGCCATGTCGCCGATGCGCGACTCGCGGACGCACCGATCCTGGCTTCGTTCGAAGCTTCGTTGTGGCCTGCGATCGCCGATCAGGACGCGCTGGTCGCCGGCAAGATCCATAACCTGCGCCTGGCGCTGAAGCGTTTCGATGGCCTGGTGATTCCTGCGGGTGCCGTGTTCAGTTTCTGGCGCCAGCTCGGGCGGGCGACCGAGGCTCGAGGTTTCGTCGTGGGCCGCGAATTGCGCGAAGGCTGCATCGTGCCGGCGGTCGGCGGCGGTCTTTGCCAGTTTTCCAACGGCCTGTACGACACCGCCTTGCGCGCCGGCCTCGAGATCGTCGAACGCCATCGGCACTCACGCGTGCTCGCTGGCTCGCTGGCCGAAATCGATCGCGATGCGACGGTGTTCTGGAACTACAAGGACCTGCGCCTGCGCGCGCCGTTCGACTGGCGGCTGGAAGCGGCGATGGACGAGGAGACGCTATCGATCCGCATACGCGCAGAAGCCGTAGCGCCTTCGGCCGTGTTGCCGTTGTCGGTTGGACAGCGCGCGGAACCGGCGCCGGGCGACTGCAGCAGTTGCGATGCGACCGATTGCCACCGGCACGTCGGTCCGCGCGAGCTCTCGCGACACAGCGCCTGGCTGATCGACGAGGACTGGCCGGAGTTTCGGCAGTATCGTGGCGCGAACGCCATCGCGCAGGACCGTTCGATCGATCGCATTGCCGCCGCCGGCGGCGGGTTGCCGGCGAAGGCGAATCGCCTCGTCGCGGCGTTGCGCTGGCGTTGGGCCCTGTGGCGTGGACGGGCGATTCCCGATGCGCGTCTGCAGGGTTTGCAGACGCTGGCGCGCCGCATGGCGCGGCGGTTGCGCCCGGAGGACCTGCATCTGGTCGTATCGCAGGGCCTGTTGCCTTTCCTGTGGCGCAATGGAGATTTGGCCGGCCGCAGTTTCGATGTGTTGATGACGGCCTTGCCGATGGGCGAAATCCAGCGGCGGCTCGATCGGGCCGCAAGCCGGCATCCGCAGTGCGCGAGCCTGCGCGATTTCCGCGTCGACGCGGACCTGCTGAAAGCGGAAGAGGACGCGTTGCGCGCCGCGCGACGCTGGATCGGCCCGCACCAGGAGATCGCCGACCTGGCCGGCGCTCGCGCCGAACGCTTGCCCTGGGCGATGCCTGCCGCGGTGGAGAAATCGCCACGCGCCGTCGGCGCGCGTTTCGCCCTGCTGCTGCCGGCGTCGAGCCTGGCGCGCAAGGGCGTATTCGAATTACGCGATGCCTT
Organism: uncultured Arenimonas sp.; assembly: GCA_964458195.1. Taxonomy (GTDB): domain Bacteria; phylum Pseudomonadota; class Gammaproteobacteria; order Xanthomonadales; family Xanthomonadaceae; genus Arenimonas. Next base: position 14,844 of record CAYWHO010000018.1, on the reverse strand, counting down.
GCGCGGGTTGGACGTCGAGTTGCTGCTGCCGCCGGGCGCCTGCGAACAGGCGGATTTCTGGCAAGGCTTCGCCACGCGGCCGGTGGGTTCGATGCGCGAAGGCATTGCCTGCGCCGACGCCGTCGCGCTGCCGGCCTGGATCGAGCACCAGCCGCGCGGACTGTTGATGGCGATGGCTTCGGGCCTGCCGGTCATCGCCACGCCGACCTGCGGACTGCCGGTGTCGTCGCTTTGGCGCAGCGTGCCCGAGGGGGATGCGGCGGCGTTGCGGCAGGCCGTGCTGGACGCGATGGGCGCGCGCGGGAACGCGATGAATCCAGGGGAGAAAACGCCATGACCGGAACGGCTTTGCCGTCATGCTCGCCGCATCGTCAAGGCGGCGGCGCGCTCGCCTGGGTGCTCGGAATCCTGGCGCTGCTGGCCGTGCTGGTCGCGCTGGCCGTCGGCGCACTCGTGATGACCGGCTGGAACCTGTTCGCCGAACAGGCGCGTGCGGCGGTGCAGAAGCAACCCGATGTGTTGCAGCACATCGGCACGATCCGCGAATTCGATTTCAACATCGTCGCGACCGGCGAGGCGGAAGGCAGCGACGAATTCGTCTTCGATCTGGTCGGCAGCAAGGGTCGCGGAAGGCTGCGCGCGCACTTCGTCACCGTCGATGCCGATCACGAAGCGCTGGGCAAGGGCACGCTGGTGTTGTCCGACGGCACCACGCTCGTCTTCGACGGCGGGGCGCGCTAGTCCGTCGACGGTTTGGGCGCGGCCGCGTCGCTCCCCAGCACGATGCGCGCGTGGCGCTGGTAGGTCCAATAGGACCAGGCCCAGTTCAGCAGCACGATCAGCCGGTTGCGGAAACCGATCAGGAAGAAGACGTGCGCGACCAGCCAGAACCACCAGGCGAAGATTCCCGACAGGCGCATGCGGCCGAGGTCGGCGATCGCCGCCATGCGGCCGATGGTCGCGAGGTTGCCGTAATCGCGATAGCGGAACAACGGCGCGGGCTTGCCCGACAGTCGTGCCCGGATCGATCGCGCGACGTGCGCGCCCATCTGTTTCGCCGCGGGCGCGACGCCGGGAACGGGCTTGCCCTCGTGGCTGATCGCCGCAAGATCGCCTGCGACGAAGATGTCCGGGTGACCGGGAACGCTCAAGTCGCCTTCGACATAGACGCGGCCGGCGCGATCGAGCGGCACGCCCAGCGACTTGCCGAGCGGCGAGGCCGCCACGCCGGCGGCCCAGAGCACGGTGCGTGTCGGGATCGATTCTTCGCCCAGGCGCACGCGGTCGTCGTCGATGCCGGCGACGGCCGAGCCGGTGCGCACTTCGACGCCGAGGCGATGCAATTGCTTGCGCGCTTTTTCCGACAGCGATTCGGGGAAGGAAGACAGCACGCGCGGGCCGGCTTCGATCAGCATCACGCGCGCTTCGCCCGGATCGATGCGGCGGAATTCCTTTCGCAAGGTATGCCTGGCGATCTCCGCCAGCGTGCCGGCCAGTTCGACGCCGGTAGGACCGCCGCCGACGATGACGAAGTTGAGCCAGGCGCGGCGGCGCGCGGGATCGGTCTCGAGCTCGGCGCGCTCGAACGCCAGCAGCAGTTTGCGCCGGATGACGAAGGCGTCGTCCAGCGTCTTCAGGCCCGGCGCTTTCGCCGCCCAGTCCTCGTGCCCGAAGTACGCGTGCCGGGCGCCGCTGGCGAGCAGCAGGTAGTCGAACGGCATGGCACTGCCATCGGCCAGGCGCAGCCGCTTTTCGGCGGGCTCGACCGCGACGGCGTCCTGCATGAGCACGGTGACGTTGCGTTGCGCGCGCAGGATGTGGCGCAGCGGAGCGGCGATATCCGGCGCCGACAGGCCGGCGGTCGCGACCTGGTAGAGCAGGGGTTGGAACAAATGGTGGTTGCTGCGATCGACCAGGGTCACTTGCACCGGCGAAGACGCCAACGCACGAGTGGCCCACAGGCCGGCGAAACCGCCGCCGACGATGACGATGCGCGGAGCGGCGGATTTGTCCATGCGCGAATTATAGAGCGCGTGGCCCGACGCTCAATAAAGATCGATCGGGTCGACGTCGATCGACCAGCGGACCTTGCGCGCCGACTTCAGTTCGTACAAGGCCGGCACCCAGCCGGCGAGCGCGGCCTGCAAGGCAGGCCGCTGCGGGGAGCTGAGCATCAACTGCCCGCGTGCGCGACCGGCGCGGCGCGCCATCGGCGCGGGCATGGGACCGTGGATCTCGATGTCGTTCGAACCCTCTCCCCTGCCCCTCTCCCGGCGGGAGAGGGGTTCCAGAACGGTTTTTGCTTCACGCAGGAACAGTTGCACGTCGCCCTCGTTCGGTGCTTCGGCGCGCAGCAGCGCAAGGTGCGCGTAAGGTGGGAAGCCGGCCGCTTCGCGTTGCGCGAGTTCGCTGGCGGCGAGCGCCGGATAACCGCCGACGAGCAGGGTCGCGAGCAAGGGATGATCCGGGTGATGCGTTTGCAACAGCACTTCGCCGGGCAATTCGGCGCGGCCCGCGCGACCGGCCACCTGGATCAGCAACTGCGCGAGTTTTTCTCCCGCGCGGAAATCGGCCGAGTACAGGCCCTCGTCCACGCCGACGACGCCGACCAGGGTCAGTCGCGGCAGATCGTGACCCTTGGCCAGCATCTGCGTGCCGACCAATATGCCGGAGGCGTCGCCCAGTTCCTGCAGGTGTTTTTGCAACGCATCGCGACGTCGCGTGGTCTCGCGATCGACCCGGATCAGCGCCGCTTGCGGAAAGCGGGCGGCCAGGGCTTCTTCCAGTCGTTCCGTGCCGAAGCCCTGCGGCTGCAAGGCCAGCGATGCGCAATCCGGGCAACTGGGCGGCCGTGCGGCGCGGGCGCCGCAGTGGTGGCAGATCAGCGTACGACCGCCGATCGCCCCCGCCGTCCTGCCGGCGGCGACGCTCGCACGTCCATGCGCGGCGCCGTGCAAGGTCATGGCCTGCGCCTGCATCGGCGTGCTGCAGCGGCGGCAGTGCGCGCTCCAGCCGCAGTCGTGGCAAAGAAGCACCGGCGCGTAACCGCGCCGGTTCTTGAACACCAGGGCCTGCTCGCCGCGTTCGAGGCAGCGCGCTATTCCGTCAAGCAATTCCTTCGACAAGCCATGCGTCAGCGGGCGCTTGCGCACGTCGAGCACGCGCACCTGCGGCGGCCTGGCCTTGCCTGCGCGCTGGTTCAGGCGCACGTGGGCGTAACGCCCCGCCATCGCGTTGTGCAGCGATTCGAGCGAAGGCGTCGCGCTGCCCAACAGCACCGGAATGCCGAGTGCCTTGCCGCGCACCAGGGCGAGATCGCGCGCGTGATAGCGGATGCCGTCCTGTTGCTTGTAGCTGCCGTCGTGCTCTTCGTCGACGACGATCAGGCCGGCCTCGGGCAAGGGGGCGAATACCGCCGAGCGCGTACCGACCAGCACGCGCGCCTCGCCGCGCCACATCGCCGCCCAGGCGCGCGCGCGCGCGCCGTCGGCGAGGCCGGAATGCATCGCATGCACGGGCAGGCCGAGTCGCGCACGGAACCGCGATAGCGTCTGCGGCGTCAATCCTATCTCCGGCACCAGGACGAGCGCCTGCTTGCCGGCGGCGAGGCAGTCGCGGATCGCCTGCAGGTAAAGCTCGGTCTTGCCGCTGCCGGTCACGCCTTCGATCAGGCAGGCGCGGAAACCCGTGCCTTCCCGCAGCGTCGCCAGCGCCTCGGCCTGCGCATCGGTCAGGATCGGCGCGGTGTCGTCCGCGGCCTGTTCCATCGCTGGGGGTAGGGCGACGCGCTCGACCAGTCCTCGCGCCGCCAGCGCACGCGCCGCTGTTCGCCATGATTCGAACATCTGGTCGAGGCGGTCCTCCTCGACCGGACCCGATTGCAGGACTTCGGCCAGGCGCCGCGTGTTCGAGCCGCGGCGCAGTTTCGCGGCGGCTTCCAGGCCATCCGGCGTGAGCATCTGGGCGTAAGTACAGGTTTCCGGCAAGGCCTGGCCTGCGCGCAGTGCGGTCGGCAGGCAGGTCGCGATCACCTCGCCCAAGGGCGCGTGGTAGTAACGCGCGACCCAGCGCAGGCTTTCCAGCAGCTCGCCCTCGAGCAGGGGTTGGGGATCGAGCAGCCCGGAAATCGCTTTCAACTCCAGGCCCGCCTCGTCGACCGGCACCAGGGCGCTGATCACGCCGACCTGCTCGCCTCGACCGAAGGGCACACGCACCCGACGGCCTATCCAGTCCGGCGCGGGCGGGCCGGCGGATCCGGGCAGGTAATCGAACTCGCGGGGCAGGGGCAGCGGTAACGCGACCCGCAACGCGAGGGCGGCGGAGGGGTGAGGCATGGTCGGGCAGTCTATCCGGCGGGGCGACAGCCTGTGGATGGAAGTTGCGGCACAGTGCTGCCGAAGGCATCAGGAAGTTTGTTTAACTCGCTGTCAGGAAAAGAGAAAATCCCTTATCCACACAGACTGTGGATAAGTCTGTGGAAGGAGCTGCGGACGGCGTTGCGCACCCCCTTAGAAAATGCGCTTCAGCCCGCCTTGGTGAATTTTTAACCAAGTTGCCATATTTGTTTAAAAACAATGGCTTGGCTATGTGAAGAAATTGCAACACGGCATTTTGCCGGCCGAAAAATCGGGTTCGGAACGCGGCTGTGGCGCTGTGCACAACGTTCCACGCGCAAACCCGCGTGGTAGCAGGCTGTGAAGGCTTTGTTCAGCCTGTCAAGCCTCGGCTCCACGCCGAGCCTGCCTGCGCTCCGCAGCCTGCCATGCCACGCCCTGACCCTCTGGCGAGGCCGCAGGCCGTGGTTCGCGCAGGCTGACAAGCCCTAGAATGGCCCGTGCCCCAACGCCCCCCCTCGGCCTCGCTGCAGGCCTTCCTTCGCGGCATCGAACGCCGCGCCTTCGTTCTCCTGCTCACGCAATGCGGTGAGGCGGAAACGGCCGCCTCCGCCCTTCGGGCGGCGCTGGACGCGTTCGTGGCCGAGGCCGATGCCACGCCGCTGGCGCAATGGCCGATGCGTTTCTGGGCCATCGTGGTGCGCCAACCGGCCATGCTGCAGAGCCATCGGGTCGAGCCCGCGTTGGCGACTCTGAGCCCCGGGCCGCGTTCGGCCTTGTTGCTGCGCCTGGTGGCGGGACTGGACTTCGAACATGCCGCGCAGGCCTTGGGCGTCGGCGAAGCGGCCTATCGGGTGGCGCTCGATCGCGCCATCGCGCGCCTCAGCGAACAGAAGGTCGATCTCGAGGGTCTGCGCGAACAATTGCAGCAACGCGTCAAGCACCTCAGCGAACGCCAAGGCGGCGACATCGCCGCCTTGCGGCAGCGGGCGATAGAAACGGTTGCGCCCGCAGTGGCGGAAGGTAGCGACAGGACAACCGCCGATGCGCCCGTCGCGCCGGCATCGCGTTGGCGCCTGGCCGCGATCGGTCTTTTGTTCGTGTTGTTGCTGGCGCTGGCGGCGAGTTTCGTCTGGCCGCCGTCGCCGCGCTTGGCCGCTGGCCAGACGGAGTCGCTGCCGCCCGAGGGGAGCATCGGTCGTCCGGCCGTGGACGACGCGGCCTTGGTAACCGACCCCGACTATTCCTTGCTGGCGCAACCGGCGGCCGATCTGGCCCTGGCGCAGGACCTGGCGTTTCGGAGTTGGCTCGCCGGTCGCGATACCGGGGTCGTGGCGACGGAAGCGGTGGTCCTGCCCGACGTTCCGGAAGCCGCCGAAGCCAACGAGGCGCAGCCATGAAATCCGTGCGCATCGTCGCTGCCTGCCTGCTGTGCTCATTCGGCTTGGTGATGGCGGCGGAAAATTTTTCTTCCCTGCCCGACGCGCAACGCCGCCTTCTCGCCAGCGCCGAATCGGTCTGGCCCGCGTTGCCGCCGCAGGATCGGCGCCTGCTGCAGGACAACGCCGCCGACTGGCTGGCGAGGTCGCCGGCGCAGCGCAGCGCATTGCGCGCGGACTGGTCGCGTTGGCAGGCCTTGCCGCCGTCCGAGCGCGCGCGACGGCGCGGCGAATTCGAGGCCTGGCGACGCTTGCCCGATGAGGAAAAGCGACGTCTGCGCGAAGCCGCGGTCTCCTTCGCCGCGCTGCCGGCGACCGAGCAGCAGCGGTTGCGCGAGGAGTTCGCGGCGTTGCCTGTGGACGAACAGTTGGCCTGGTCGCTGGGGCCGGAACTCGGTCGCGATGCCGCCCGCATGACGGTGCTGTTCGCGTACGTGCCGGAAGCGGAGCGGCCGCAGTTGCTGCAGGTATTGCGCGAACTTCCGCCGGAGGAGCGTGCGCTGCTCGCCCGTCTCGTGCCCCGCCTGGACGCCGCGCGCCGGGACCGCCTGCGGGAAACCCTGCTGAAGGCACCCGCCGGCGGACGCGCCGCGCTGCTGCGCGCTGCGCTCGCCGATCAGTAGTCGGCGGAGGGTGCCAGCACGCGCCGTTCGGCGCGGAAGCGGTCGCCGAAACGCGCGACGCCGTCGGCGCGCAGGCGCGGCGCATGTCCGCGCAGGTAATCCGCCAGCGCTTTTTCGTCGCGCAGGCGGTAATGCACGCTGAGGCAGAACTCGTCCGCGGCGGCGGCCGGTTCCAGTCGTTCGAACACCGTCGCGCCGGTGAAGCCGGGCAAGGCCAGGATCTCGCGCACGTGCGCATCGAGCCAGGCGCGGTAATCGGCTTCGATGTCGCGACGCACGCTGAGGTTCACTTCGTAAACCAGGCTCATAGCGTCAGCAAACCGATGAACAGCGCGGCGAGGATGACCACGCCGAGCATGAAGAAATAGATCGTGCCCAGCAGCCAGAACTTGAACAGCGTCATCAGCCAGCCCTGGCCGTATACGCGCTTTTGCATCAGCAGCAGATAGAGCGGAATCCACAGGCTGAGCAGGGCGATGCCCCAGCCGAGCAGCCCGTTGAAGAAGCCCGATTCCGGCACCAGCCATTCCTGCAGCGTCGCCAGCGCCACGACCAGGGTCAGGTCCAGCGCCATGAAGCTGTGGCTGTGCAGCGCGACCAGCAGATGCTCCATGTACAGGCGACGCCTGAAGACGTAGAACGCCTTCAGCAGCAGGGCGAAAATCGGCATCAGCACGAACAGGGCCTGCGGCAGTACCCGGAAGATCGCATCGACGATGGTCTTCTCGCTGTCGCCGCGATTCATCTCGTCGCGCGCGTGCCGCATGCGTTCGTTCAGCGAGCGGTTCGCCGCCGCCGGCAACCAGCCGAAGTTGATCGGGTTGCTGTCCGGATCCCAGTTCTTGCCGTTCACCGGGAAATTCAGCGAGCCCCGACGCGGTTCCTTCGGCGGCGGTTTGCCGGCGGCTTTCGCCGCATCGACGGCCTTGAGGAAGTCCAGGCGTTCGCGCCCGCGATCTTCGATTTGCTGCAGCGCGACGTCGATGCCGACCGTGGCGCCAGGCGTGCCCTCGACGCTCTTGCGCGTGGCCTGCAGCGCTTCCCGGCTCGCGACCAGCGCCTTCTCCAGTTCGGCGATGGTCTGCGCGTTCGAGATGCTGTCGCGTTCGCCGTCCTTCGCCGCGCCGACCTGCACGCCTTTCACGTCGCCGTCGTCGCCCACTTCCAGGCTGCCGTGGATGGCGAAGAACATCACGATGGTCAGGAAGAAGAACAATCGCACCGGCGTCACGTAACGCACGCGGCGTCCGGCGATGTACTCCGTCGTCAGGTAGCCCGGCTTGGCGAACAGCGGCCAGATCGTGCGGATCACCCGCGAATCGATGTTCAGCACCGTGTCGAAGAAGTCGCCCATGATGCTGGAGAAATGCCGCACCAGGCCGCGGGTGGACTGGCCACAGGAATAGCAGTGCTCGCCCAGCAGCTGGGCACCGCAATTCTCGCAGCGACGCGGCCGCGCGAGTTCCGGTGCGTCGGGCGTGGCGTTGGGTTCTGACATGCGGGGCCCTCGGGCGAATGCGGCTAATATAGCGGCAGAAATCGTCCCTGCCTTCCTCCATGAGCCATAACGAACACCGCCGCGCGCGCCTGCTGCGCGAGATGCGGGTCAGCCTCGTGCTCGCCCTGCCGATGGTCGCCGGGCAGTTCGCCGCAGTCGCGATGAATCTCGTCGACTCGGCCCTGGCAGGCCACTACAACCCGACGACGTTGGCGGCGGTCGCCGTCGGCAGCGCCCTGTGGTCGGTGGTCCTGTTGATTTGCATCGGCGTGCTGATGGCGATCCCGCCCTCGGTATCCCAGCTCAACGGCGCGGATCGTCGCGGCGAGATCGCCGCGGTGTGGCAGCAGGCGGTCTGGCTGGCGCTGGCGCTCGGTCTGGCGATGCTGGCCCTGGTGCGAGCCGCGCCGCTTTTTCTCGCCCGTTTCGGCATTGCCGCCGAGGTGCTGCCGGAGGCGGCGGCCTTCCTGCAGGCCCTGTCGTTCGGTGCGCCGGCCCTGGCCTTGTACTTCAGTTTCCGTTTCCTCAGCGAGGGCCTGGCGTGGACGGTGCCGACGATGGTGTTCGGCGTCGGCGGTCTGCTCCTGTTGGCGCCGATCGGCTATGCGCTCATGTTCGGTCTCGGCGCCCTGCCCGAGCTCGGCGCCGCGGGCCTCGGTTATGCCACCGCGCTGGTGCTGTGGATGCAGGCGATCGGATTCCTGCTCTACCTGCATCGTTCGCCGCGCTTCGCCGATCTGCGCCTGTTCGAACGCTGGCCGCTGCCGCAATGGCAACCGATCCGCGAACTGCTCGCGCTCGGCCTGCCGATGGGCGTGTCGATCTTCATGGAAGGCAGTCTGTTCGTCGCCACGGCGCTGCTGATCGGCCGCCTCGGCGCACTGGACGTCGCCGCGCACCAGGTCGCGCTGAACTGGGCGAGCGCGAGTTTCATGCTGCCCCTGGGCATCGCGATGGCGACCACCGTGCGCGTCGGCCATGCGCAAGGCGCCGGCGACGCCTCGGCCGTACGCTGGGCCGGTCTGGCCGGTTATGGACTGGTCTTCTTCACGCAGACGCTGTCGGCCCTGCTGCTGGTCTTCGGCGGCTGGTGGCTGGCGCGCCTGCTGACCGACGATCCGGCCGTGACCGCGCTGGCCGTCACCCTCATGGCCTATGCGGCGGTTTTCCAGTATCCCGATGGTATCCAGGCCCTGTCGGCCGGCGCCCTGCGCGGGCTGAAGGACACGCGCATTCCGATGTTCATCACGGTGCTCGCCTATTGGGGCCTGGGCCTGCCCCTGGGCGCCTGGTTCGGCTTGCACCTGGACGGCCGCGCGCCGGGCCTGTGGCTGGGCCTGATCGCCGGACTCAGCGTGGCGGCGAGCCTGCTGACCCTGCGCTTCTGGCGCCTGGCCCGCCGGCCGCCGATGGTCACGCAATGACCTGTGGCGCATGCGGGATGACGCGCCGCCCGAGTATCCTTGAGCGGTAGTTTTCCGGAGTTTTTCCATGAATCAGTCGCAAGCCAGGCCGAATCCGGTCTGGAGTTTCCTCGTCGGGCTGTGGCGCTTCGTCGATTTCGCCAACCACCTGTTCTTCAACCTGATCATGGGCTTCCTGCTGCTGGTCTTCCTGGTCCTGCTCGGGGTGGCGTTTTCGGCCGGTAGCGGCAACAGCGGCTACGGCCCGCTGAAGGAAAAAACCGCGCTCGTGCTCGACCTGGAAGGCACCCTGGTCGAGCAGTACACCAGCGCGCCGATCGAACGCGCCTTCGCCCAGGCCAGCGGCAATCCGCAACGCGAGATCCAGCTGCGCGACCTGACGCGGGCGATCGCGGCGGCGAAGGACGACAAGCGCATCGATCGCATCGTGCTGTTGACCGACGGTTTCGCCGTGCCCGGCTTCGCTGCGCTGCGCGAGCTCGGCGCAGCGTTGCGCGACTTCCGTTCGGGCGGCAAGCAGGTGATCGCCTACGGCGCCGGCATCGAGCAGAAGCAGTATTACCTCGCGGCGCAGGCCGACGAGGTCTACCTCGACCCGAACGGCATGGTCCTGCTCGAAGGACTCGGCCGCTATCGCCTGTACTACCGCCAGGCCCTGCAGGAGAAGCTCGGCGTCGACGTGCACCTGTTCCGCGTCGGCGAGTACAAGTCGGCGGCGGAGCCCTACATCCTCGACGCGGCCTCGCCGGAATCGCGCGAAGCCGACCTGTTCTGGATGAACGACCTGTGGAACCGCTACCTCGACGACATCGCCAGCGCGCGCAAGCTCAGCCGCGAACAGCTCGTCGGCTTCGTCGCGGCGATGCCGGAACGCGTGCAGGCGGCCAAGGGGGACATCGCCCAGCTCGCGCTCGACAACAAGCTCGTCGATGCGCTGAAGACGCCGCACCAGATCGAGAAGCTGCTCTCCGAACGCGGCGAGTTCGACGAAGAGCGCGGCAGCTTCCGCCAGATCGACCTCAACGCCTACCTGCGCCAGCTCGGTCCGGCGAATTCGCTGATCGCCAGCGGCGACCAGGTCGCAATCGTCGTGGCCTCAGGCGAGATCGTCGACGGCAAGCAGGCTCCGGGCACGGTCGGTGGCGAATCGACCGCCGAGCTGATCCGCAGCGCGCGCGAGGACGACAGCGTCAAGGCGCTGGTCCTGCGCGTCGATTCGCCGGGCGGCGGCGTATTCCCCTCCGAACAGATCCGTCGCGAAGTCGCCCTGATGCGCGAAGCCGGCAAGCCGGTCGTCGTGTCCATGGGCAATGTCGCGGCGTCCGGCGGCTACTGGATCTCGATGAACGCCGATCGCATCTACGCCGATCCGTCGACGATCACCGGTTCGATCGGCATCTTCGGTCTCTGGATGAGCGCGCCGCGTGCGCTGGAGAAGATCGGCGTGCACAGCGATGGCGTCGGCACCACGCCGCTGGCCGGCGCCTTCGACATCACTCGCCCGCTGGATCCGAATGCCGGCGCGATCATCCAGTCGGTGATCGACCACGGCTACGCGCAGTTCATCGGCATGGTGGCGAAGGCGCGGGACAGCCAGCCGGAGAAGATCGACGAAGTCGCGCGCGGTCGCGTCTGGAGCGGCGCCCAGGCCAAGGAACGCGGCCTGGTCGATGCGCTCGGCGGTTTGCGCGAAGCGCAGGCGGAAGCGGCCAAGCTGGCCAAGCTGGAGAAGGACAAGTACGAGGTGCGCTACATCGAGCCGCAGGTATCGCCGATCGACCAGTTCTTCCTCGACCTGAGCCGCAACGCGCGCACGGCCGCGATGATGCGCAGCCTGGGCCCGGTGTCGAGCCTGATCGGGCGCGACGCCAGCGAGCGGGTCACGCGCGAGCTGGCCTGGCTGCAGGGCGGCAACGGCACGGCGCCGATTCGCACGGTGGCCCACTGCTTCTGCGGACTGTGACCGCCGCGGGCCTTGCGCCCGCGCAAGCCTTGACGGGCTCCAACCAACGCCGGGGATTCCCCGGCGTTTCTTTTCGCGTAACGAGAACGACCCTCAGCCGCCCTGGTCCTCCAGGGCCTCGCGTTGATCTTCCGCCGCCTTTTTCTGCGTGTCGTCGGCGGTCTTGGCCTTGTCGATCGGGCGCTGCATGGTGTCGCGCAGCTGGGTGGCCTCGCGCGCCCGCTTGTCGGTCGCGCTTTCCTCCTTCCCGGTCGGCTGGTCCATCGAACAGGCCGCGAGCAGCAGGCAGGGGAGAACGAGACGGCATATCGACGCAAGACGCATGGCCATTCCTTTGCCGGGGCTGCGGTTATGCTACTCCGCAAGCAGGCGGCGAGCGAAAAGGATGGCGGCGATGGCGACGAACCGTTGGCGACTGGACGGACAGACGGCCCTGGTGACCGGCGCCAGCCTGGGCATCGGCCGCGCCATCGCGGCGGAATTGCTCGGTCTCGGCGCCGAGGTGCTGATCGTCGCGCGCGACGAGGCTCAGCTCGCCGCCACCGCCGGCGAACTGGCCGAGGAATTCGGCGCGGACGCCGTGCGGCATTTCTCCGCCGACGTCGCCGACGCGGAGCAGCGGCGCGAGATCTTCGATTGGGTGGAGGACCTGGGCTGCGGCCTGCAGATCCTCGTGAACAACGCCGGCAGCAATCAGCGCAAGCCGAGCATGGACTACGCCGAAGAAGAGTGGCGGGAAATCTTCGAGACCAATCTGTTCGCCGCTTTCGAACTGTCGCGCTTCGCCTTTCCGATGCTCAGCCAGCACGCCGTTTCCAGTATCGTCAACGTCGGCAGCGTGTCGGGGCTGACGCATGTGCGCACCGGCGCGCCTTACGGCATGAGCAAGGCGGCCCTGCACCAGCTCACGAAGAATCTCGCCTGCGAATGGGCCGAGGACGGCGTGCGCGTGAACGCGGTGGCGCCCTGGTACATCCGCACGCGGCGCACGTCGGGCGCGTTGTCGCAACCGGAGTATTTCGACGAAGTGATCGCGCGCACGCCGATGCGGCGCATCGGCGAGCCGGAGGAGGTGGCGGCGGCGGTCGCCTTCCTTTGCCTGCCGGCGGCGAGTTACGTGACCGGCGAATGCATCGCCGTCGACGGCGGCTTCCTGCGTTACGGATTCTGAGGTCGCGGCGCGCGCGGGCGCGTCAGGGGCAGCTTTCGTCGACGATCTGGCCGATGCGTTCGACTTCCGACTTGCGATAGGACGCGGTATCGCTGAAAGCATGCAGGGAGGCGGACTGGGCTTCCTTGCGTTTCTTCTTCCAGACTTCGCAGGCGGCTTCGTCGGTCAGGCGCACGCAGGAATCTTCGACCCACTGGCAGGCGCGCGAGAGTTCCGGGCCCAGCTGACGCGGATCGTAGTACAGCACCATCGGTTCGCAACGCGGATTGGGATCGTAGCTTTCGCTGTAGCGCTCGATGCCGTCGTAGCTCGTGCAGCGATACATCGGCGGCGGCGCCAAGCGCAGCGGCGGCGCGCGACGTCGCTCGACGACCGGCTCCGGCGGCGGTTTCGTCGTTGCGGGCGGTGCCGGCCTGGCAGGCGCGTCTTTCGGCCGCTGCATTTGCCGCGTGCTGGATTGCGTGCCGGCGGGGCAGGGATCGTCCTGCAAGGTCACCCGACCCTTGGCATCGACGCAGCGGTACACGGTGACGGTGTCGCTGCCGCCCGCCGAGCCGGCGAGCGCCAGCAACAGACATGCGACAGTGGTGCGCGTCGGGCCCATGCGCCGGATTGTGCGACGCCGCGATGGCGGCCGCCAGCGGCGACCGACGACCGGTTCAGCTGGCCGTCCGGCGGCGTTCAGGCCGCCTTCTTGGCCGCCTTCTTCACGCCCGCGGCGGTTTTCTTCGCCGCCTTCTTCGTCGCTTTCTTGGCGGCCTTCTTCGTCGCTTTCTTGGCGGCTTTTTTCGCGGGCGCCGCCGCGGCGTCGGCCGAGGCGGTTTTTTTCGCGACGGCCTTCTTCGTCGTCTTCTTGCCGACGGCCTTGCGACCGAAACCCTTGCGCACCGGTTTGCCCGCGGCGAGCAGGGCTTCGCATTCGGCCTGGGTCAGCGATGCCGGCTCGCGATCCTTCGGGATCTTGCCGTTCTTCTCGCCGTCGGTGATGTAGGGACCGAAACGACCGTTGACGACCTGGATGTTCGTGCCCGGGAAGCTCTTGATCAGGCGATTGGCGATGGCCTGTTCCTTCTCGCGCACGAGCTCCAGCGCGCGTTCGAAACCGATCGTGTAAGGATCTTCTTCCTTGGGTAGCGAGGCATAGGTGTCGCCGCGCTTGGCGAAGGGGCCGAAGCGACCGACGCCGACGCTCACTTCGCGACCCTCGTCGAGGCCGAGCTTGCGCGGCAGGCCGAACAGCTTGAGCGCCTCGTCGAGCGACAGCGTGTAAATGCTCTGGCCCGGGCGCAGCGAGGCGAAGCGCGGCTTCTCCTCGTCTTCGGCCGTGCCGATCTGCACCATCGGACCGTAACGACCGATGCGCGCGGTGACGGGTTTGCCGGTTTCCGGGTCGGCACCGAGCGCGCGGCCGGTTTCTTCGCCGCGCGGCTGCTCGCCTTCGGCATCGACCTGCTGCTTGAACGGCTTCCAGAATCTCTTCAGCAGCGGCACCCACTCCTCTTCGCCGCGCGACACCGCATCGAGCTCGTCCTCGAGCTTGGCGGTGAAATCGTAATCGACGTAACGGGCGAAACGGCCGGTCAGGAATTTCGCCACCGCGCGCCCGACGTCGGTCGGGCGGAAGCGGCGATTGTCGAGCAGCACGTATTCGCGGCCCAGCAGCACCTGGATGATGCTGGCGTAGGTCGAGGGACGGCCGATGCCGTATTCCTCCAGCGCCTTCACCAGCGAGGCCTCGGAATAGCGCGGCGGCGGTTCGGTGAAATGCTGGTCGGTGTGGATGGACGCGAGCGGCACGTTCTGGCCGAGCTTCATCGGCGGCAGCTTGCGGCCCTCGTCCTCGTCTTCGGCGGACTTGGCGTCCTTGCCTTCCTCATAGACGGCCAGGAAGCCGGGATCGACGATCGTCGTGCCGCTCGCGCGGAACGCGTGCTGGCTGCCGGCCGCCAGTTCCACCGAGACGGTATTGAGCGTGGCGGGCAGCATCTGCGAAGCGACCGCGCGCTTCCAGATCAGCTCGTACAGGCGGCGTTCGTCGTCGGTGAGGAAACGCGCGACCTGGGCAGGCGTGCGCAGGGCCGAGGTCGGGCGGATGGCTTCGTGCGCTTCCTGGGCGTTCTTCGATTTCGACTTGTAGACGTTCGGCTTGTCCGGCACGGCCTGCGTGCCGTAGTCGCGCGCGATGACGTCGCGCATTTCCGCCACGGCTTCCTGCGACAGATGCACCGAGTCGGTACGCATGTAGCTGATCAGGCCGACCGTGCCTTCGTCGCCGAGCGCGGCGCCTTCGTACAGTTTCTGCGCCACGCGCATCGTGCGCGAAGTCGAGAAGCCGAGTTTGCGCGCGGCTTCCTGCTGCAGGGTCGAGGTGATGAACGGCGGCGCCGGCCGG
>CAYWHO010000017.1:0-17633 GCA_964458195.1 uncultured Arenimonas sp. | reverse complement strand
GACGGGCTTCCAGGCCCCGCGTTCGTTCCGCTTCATGGTGCAGTACGACTGGTAATAGCGGTCGGAAGCATCGCTGTATTGAGCGGCCGCCTTCGGGCGGCCGCTTTTTTTATTGGCCTTTCCCGCAGCGACAGCCGACAATTCCGCCATGACGGCCGTCAACGAACAGCAGGCGCAGCGACTGTGGACCCAGGGCGAGAACGCGCTGGCCCGCCGCGACCGCGCGGGCGCGCGGGCGGCTTTCCAGTCCCTGCTGGCCTTGCAGCCCGGTCATGTTCCTGCCCGTCTGCGGCTTTCCACCCTCGCCACGGCACAGGGGCGTTATCGCGAAGCCGTTGCCGAGCTGAAGGCGATCGTGGCCCTTGGCCCTTCGGAACCCGAGCTCCTGGCCCTGCTGGCGGGCATGTTGCACCGGTTGGGCGAGACCGCGGAGGCTATCGGCTGCGCTTCGCATGCCTCGTGGGGATCGAGTCGCGATCCGGCGCAACTCGAGGACATGGCCGACCTGCTCGTGCAGATGGGCGAGCTCGATGCCGCGTCGCTGCAGTTGGACCGTGCCGACGGGATTTCAGGGGCCAGCGCGAAGTCGTGCTACCTGCGCGGCAACATCGAACTTTTCCGCGGCCGCCTTGTCGAAGCGAGCGCGGCCACCGAAGCCTGTCTTGCGCGCGCACCCGCGCATGCGCAGGCGCATTGGCTGCTCTCGCGATTGCGCCGACAGACTGAAGCTTCCAACCACGTGCCGCGTTTGCAGGCCCTGCTGGCGCGCGATCTGCCTGCGGGCGATCGCACCGTGCTGGCGTTCGCGCTGTTCAAGGAACTGGACGATCTCGAACGTCATGAGGATGCCTGGCAGGCGCTGAGTCTGGGCTGTTCGACCAAACGCGCCATGCTCGACTATCGCCCCGCCGACGAAGCCAGAGCGTTCGAGGCCTTGCGGCGTTGGCGCGCGCCGGCGCCTCGCGAGTCCTTGCCGGGCAGCGACGAGGGCCCGCAACCGATCTTCATCGTCGGCTTGCCGCGTACCGGCACCACCTTGCTCGAACGCATCCTGGGCGGACATCCCGAGGTCGAAAACGCCGGCGAGCTGGACGACCTGCCGCTGCAATTGCGCTGGTGCTGCGACCGTTTCTCGAAGAACTTCGTCGATGAGGAGCTGTTCGAAGCGGCTGGGCGCATCGATTTCGCTGTGCTGGGCCAGCGCTACCTGCAGCATGCGCAATGGCGCGCCCGCGGCAAGCCGCGGTTCACCGACAAGTTGCCGCTGAATTTCCTGCACGTCGGTTTCATCGCCGAGGCGCTGCCGCAGGCCCGCATCCTGCACATGACGCGCGATCCGATGGACAGTTGCCTGTCCAACCTGAAGGAGCTTTTCGCCGAAGCGTATCCGTACAGCTATCGCCAGGACGAGCTGGCGGACCATTACGGTCGTTATCGGCGGCTGATGAGCCATTGGCATGCACTCTATTCCGGCCGCATCCTGGACATCGCCTACGAGGCGTTGGTTTCCGATCCGGAGACGCAGGCGCGTCGGGTGCTCGAGTTCTGCGGCCTGTCCTGGGTGCCGGGTTGCGTGGATATCGCCAGCAATCCTGCGCCGGTGAGTACGGCCAGCAGCGCGCAGGTGCGCGAAGCGATACAC
Source organism: uncultured Arenimonas sp. (assembly GCA_964458195.1). Taxonomy (GTDB): domain Bacteria; phylum Pseudomonadota; class Gammaproteobacteria; order Xanthomonadales; family Xanthomonadaceae; genus Arenimonas. Next base: position 15,991 of record CAYWHO010000017.1, on the reverse strand, counting down.
AAGGAGCGCGTGCAGAACTGGCGCAAGTACGAAGCGCAGCTGCAGCCGCTGCGCGATCGTCTGATGGCGGACGGTTGGTTGGCATGAGCGACGATCGGCAGACGCTCGCGCACGTCGACGCCTTGCTCGCCCGGGGCGATGTCGGTGGCGCCGCAGTCGCGGCCGAGGCGGCGATCGGTGCGGGATCGACCAGCATGGCCCTGGTGTTTCGCCTGGTCGTTGCCCTGCTCAAGCAGGGCCGGTATCGCGAGGCGGCCGCGCGCATGTCGGCCGCCGCGGACCTGTGGCCGGAGCAGCCGGCCGAACTGATCGAGCTGGGCAAGCGCCTGATGTATTTCAACCAGGCCGAGGCCCTGGCCGGTTTCGCGCGTCGCCTCCTGCAGCGGCCGGTTTGGCATGCGGCGGCGGAATGCGATTTCGCCTCGATCGTGAGCATGGCCGGCGAGCAGGAGCTCGCGCGACGCTTGTTCGACCGCGGCATCGCATCGGTCGGACTCGATCCGGTGCGGCGTTACAACCGCAGCCAGATGTCGCTGTACGCCGGACGCATGGCGGAGGCGGAAAGCGATCTGCGCGAGTGTTTGCGACAACAACCGGGCATGGCCAAGGCCTGGTGGGCCCTGAGCAAGCTCACGCAGGTGCAGCCGGAGCCGGCGGATTTCGAGCGCATGCGCGCGCTGGCCGCGCGCCTGCCGGCGAATTCGCCGGACGAAACTTTCCTGCGTTTCGCCCAGTTCAATCTGTACGACCGTATCGGCCGTGTGGACGAGGCCTGGGCCAGTCTGGAACAGGCTTGTCGCAGCAAGCGCGCCCAGGCCGCCTACGATGCGGCGGCGACGCGCGCGCACCTGCAGCGGTTGATATCGACGGCGATGCCGGTTCCCGCGAAAGACAGGGGCGCTGCAGCCGAAGGGCCGACGCCGATCTTCATCGTCGGCATGCATCGTTCCGGTACGACCCTGCTCGAGCACGTGCTCGGCAACCACAGCCAGGTGGCGGAAGCGGGAGAACTTTACGATTTCCCGGCGCAATTGCGCCTGGCGATCGACGCGCATTTCGCCGGGCCGTCCGACGTTCGCGTGCTGGATCGACTCGGCGAAATCGATTTCGCCGCGCTGGGAAGCGGTTACATCGAAAGAATTCGCTGGCGCGTCGGCGGAAAACCTTTTCTGGTGGACAAGCTGCCGTCGAATTTCCTTAATATCGGTTTCCTGCGCGCAGCCTTGCCGCAGGCCAGGATCTTGCACATGCGCCGCAGCGCGATGGCAACCTGTTTCTCGAACCTGAAGGAATTGTTCTCGAACGCCTGTGCCTATAGTTACGACCAGACCGAGTTGGCCGATTATTTCGCCCTGTACCGGCAGTTGATGCGGCACTGGCAGCAGTCGCTGCCCGGCTACGTGCTCGATGTTTCCTACGAAGCGCTGACCGCCGATCCCGAGGCCGAGGCGCGTCGCGTACTCGAATTCTGCGGGCTGGAGTGGGAGCCGGATTGCGCCGGTGGCCGCGGCAATGCCCGCGCGGTCAATACGGCCAGCAGCGCCCAGGTGCGCGAACCGATCCATCGCCGCAGCGTGCAGGCCTGGCGCCGCTACGAAGCGCGGCTGGAGCCGCTGCGCGCCCGGCTGGAAGCCCTGGGTGAGCTGGACTGAGGCCGGCTTAAACCATTGCGGCGCGGCCGGCATCAGAACTCGTATGCTGAACGCCGCCATGAGCCTCGAATCGGAAAACGCGCTGCTCGCGCCCGCCCTTGCGGCGGACGAGGACCACGAGCTCGTTCGCGCCTCCGGCCGGGGCGACATGCGGGCTTTCGAGGCCTTGTACCGTCGGCACTCGCGTCGCATCTACGCTGTCGTCTGGCGCCTTTGCGGCGGGCAGGCGGCGCGGGCCGAGGACCTGGTGCAGGAAGCGTTCCTCCGGGCCTGGCAGGCCTTGCCCGGGTTCCGTTTCCAGAGCGCATTCTCCACCTGGCTGCATCGTCTGGCGGTGAACACCGCCCTGATGGAGTTGCGCAGCCGCAGCGGCGGGCAAGAGCTGGAAACCGACGACGCGGCGCTGGAATGGCAGGCCTCGGCCGATACCGCCGGCCAGCGCACGCGCGAACAGCTCGATCTCGAGCGCGCCGTCGCCACCCTGCCGGAGCGGGCGCGCGCCGTCCTGGTGCTGTACGACATCGAAGGCTGGAAACACGAAGAGATCGCCGCCGAACTGGGTATGGCGGTCGGAAGTTCGAAAGCGCAGTTGCATCGTGCACGCAATCTCTTGCGCGCGCGATTGGGAGAAGAGCATGAACGAGACTGATCTGCGCTGGCGCCTGCGCCAGCTTCCGCGGGAAATGCAACCCGCACGCGATCTGTGGCCGGCGATCGCCGCCGCGGCGACGCGCGCCCCGGCCCGGCCGCGTTGGCGCTGGATGCACTCGCTGGCGATGGCCGCTTCGGTCGCATTGGCGGTCGGACTGGCTTGGCGCATGACGCCACCGCCCGCCGCGACGACACCCTTGGCAACGCAGCCCGATGAAGAGGCGCGCATCCTCGAGCGCGAGGCGCGTGCGATGACGCTCGAATACCAGGCCGCCCTGCGCGAACTCGACGGTGCGCCGATGCCCGGCAACCTCAAGCCCGGCCTGCGCGTGCTCGACGAAAGCGCCCGGGAGATCCGCGCGGCCATCGCCGCCAACCCCGATTCGCCCGCCTTGCTGCAGCAGTTGCGCAAGACCTATTCACGCCGGCTGGAACTGACGCAACGCGCGATCGCCAGCTGACCCAGTTCGAAAGGAGAAAACCATGAAACTCGTCAAACTCGCGCCGCTCGCCCTGGCGATCGCCGCCGTGCCGGCCTTCGCCGGCACCCCGATCAATCAAACGCGCCCGCTCGCCGCCGACGGCAGCGTGAGCATCGAGAACATCAAGGGACGCATCGTCGTGCGCACCTGGGCGCAGCCGCAGGTCCGCATCACCGGTACGCTCGGCAAGGGCGCGGAGAAACTCGAAGTGGACGGCGACGGCCGCGACCTGAGCATCGAAGTGAAATATCCCGACCGCAGGAACGGCTGGGGCTGGAACCGCAACGAAATGGAACCCACCATTCTGGAAATCACCGTGCCGCAGAAGGCGTCGCTGGATATCGAATCGGTCAGCGCCGAGGTCGACGTGCAGCAGATCGCCGGTCGCAAGCTCGACGTCAGCAGCGTCAGCGGCAACATCGTGGTCACGGCCTCGTCGCCTGGAGAGGCCAGTTTCGAGAATGTCAGCGGCAATACCACGCTGCGCATCACCACCGATAACGTCAGTGCCGAAAGCGTCAGCGGCGACATCAACATGCAGGGCGGCTTGAGTGGTCGGGTTTCGATGGAAACCGTATCGGGCAACGCCAGCCTGATCGCCAAGACGCTGAGCAAATTGCAGTTCAGTTCGGTGTCCGGCGATGCGGACGTGCAGGCCGCCCTGGCCACCAATGGCGTCGTCACCGGCGAAACGGTCAGCGGTACCTTGCGCCTCAGCCTGCCGAAGACGACGAGCGCGCAGCTGAGCATCGAGACCTTCAGCGGCGACATCAACAGCCCGGTCGGCAAGGTCGATCGCGAGGAATATGGTCCGGGCAAGTCGCTCGACGCCCGCCTCGGCCAGGGTCAGGGCAAGATCCGGCTGGAATCCTTCTCCGGCGACGTCGACCTCGAGCTGAAGTAAGTCCTGTCAGCCAGCGCCCTCGAGCAGCCGCTCGAGCGGCGCCAGCGCTCCGGCGTAGCGTTTCCAGCCACCGATGTTGCGGCGATGGATCGGTTGCCGCACCTGGGCGCTGCTGGCGGTGGAGACCGGTAGCGCGCTGCTTTCGACCCGGATCTGTTCGGGCCGGTAGTCGAGGCCGCAGTAATCCATCACGCGTTTCGCCTCGGTCGCCGGATCGGAAACCATGTCTTCGTAATGCACGTCGAGGATGCGGCCCGGCGCGATGCGGTGCCAGTGCGCCATCAGTCGCGAGTAGTTGCGGTAGTGCGCTGCGAGGTCGTGGAAATCGTAGCTGTACGGATGCGCGTTGGCCGCGAACAACTCCTTCAGGTTGGAGAAGCAACTGTCCATCGCGCCGCGCCGAAGGTGCACGATCTTCGCCTGCGGCAATGCGCGCAGGATCAGGCCGGCGAGGACGAAATTCCCCGGGTTCTTGTCGCTGAAATACCGCGTGGTCGGAACGCGCCAGGCGACATGCTGCAGGTAGCGTCGACCCAATTCGGCGAAATCCACGTCGCCGATGCGCGCGATGCCGATGTCGTCGATGAAGCCGAGGCAGTGATGGTCGCTGGCCCATTTGTACTGCATGCGGAAATCGTTCAGTTCGCCGCACAGGGTGATGTCGCGGTTGCCGCCGAGGATGCGTTCGAGCAGGGTCGTGCCGGTACGCGGCATGCCCAGCACGAACAGCGGCACCTTGGCGTGGGGATCGATCGCGGCATCGCGCAGGAAATCTTCGCCGCAGGCCGCGGCCAGCTGGTCGAATAGCGCGGTTTCGGCGTCGGCGTCGTAGTCCACGCGTCGGCGTTTGTCGGCGGCGCCGGCCGCCAGCGCCTGCCAGGCCTCCTGCGTCGCATCGATGCCGTCGAGTTCGCGGAACAGGGCGTAGTGCAGGTAGGCCCGATCCGGATGATCGGAAGGCGTCGCCGTCAGCGAACGGCGGATGCGGTCGATGCGCGGCGCCGGATCGCCGCCGGTGCCGAGATAGGCGAGTGCCCAGTGCGCGTAGGCGAAGTCCGGGTTGATCGCCAGCGCGCGCTCGTATTCGGACGCGGCTTCGTCCAGGCGACCGAGGAATTTGAGGTAGTTGCCGCGGATGTAACCGACGGAATCGGCCTGGATGCCGTAGGCGATGGCGGCATCGAGATAGCGCAGCGCGTCTTCGTGCTGTTCGATCAGGCTGAGCTGCTGGGCGAATTCGACCAGGAACGGCGGCGCTCTCATCGTGCGCGGATCGATCTTGCGGATGACGGCGAAGGCGCGTTCGTATTCGCCCACCGTGATCAGCCGCAATGTCACCGCGGCGATATGCTGCAGGGATTGCACGCCCATCTTTTCGGCGGCCCGCAGCGCATGCCCGGTCGCCAGCCGGTATTCGTCGCGATGGCTGCGCAGGTTGGCCAGCATCAGGTGCGTGGCCGAATGCGTGGGCTCCAGCGCGAGCACTTGTTCGCCGGCCCGCAGGGCCGCGTCGAAGTCGCCGGCGTTGTACAGGCGCTCCGCCTGCTGCCAGGCGACCGAAGCCGGACTGGCCTGCGGGCGGAGAGGGTCGTTCGGAGCGGATGTCATGAGCCGATTCTAAAGTGCGGCGCGAGGCCCGAGGATCTAGATCGCCAGCGACAGCGCGACCGCCAGCAGGAAGGCGGCAAAAACGCGCTTGAGCGCCTTGCCGCTGAGACGGTGCGCGAGCCGCGTACCGTAAGGTGCCGCCAGCATCGACGTCAGCGCGATACCGATGGCCGCCGGCAGGAAGACGTAGCCGAGGCTGCCTGCCGGCATCGGGACGGTGGGCAGCAAGGTGGCGTAACCGGCCGCGCTCGCCAGACCGATGCCGATGCCGCAGGCGCTCGACGTGCCCACGGCGCGTACCGGCGCGACGCCCCGCCAAACGAGCAGAGGTACGGTCATGCTGCCGCCGCCGATGCCCACGAGGGCCGCGACCGCGCCGATGAAGACGCCAGCGAAACTCAGGCCCGCGCCCTGCGGTGCGACGGCGGCTTCGCTACGCGGGCGCGGCCAGTCCAGGCTCAACTGCGCCGCGGCGATCAGGCAATAGATCGCGACGAAACCGCGCAGGAACTCGCCGCTGAGCAGATTGGCGAAGCGGCTGCCCAGCCAGCCGCCGATCAGCAGGCCGGGCAGCAGCCAGGCGACGCTCGGCCACAGGACGCTGCCGCGGCGATGGTGCGCGCGCGCCGAGGCGGTCGAGGTGATGACGATGCTGGCCAGGGAAGTGGCCAGGGCCGCATGCATCGCGGCGTCGACCGGTACGCCTTGCAAGGGCAGCAGCCAGGCCAGGGCCGCGACCAGGACCAGCCCGCCGCCGACGCCCAGCAGCCCGGCGAGCACACCGGCCACGATGCCGAGCAGCGGGTAAAGCAGCCATTCAAGCGGCATGGGGCATTCCTGTCTTGACCGTCCCCGCCATCGGATAAACTCGCCGCATGCCTTTGAAATCCTTCGTCCTGTTGTTCATTGTCCTCGCTGCCGACGCGGCTGCCCAGCCCGCCGCCGCGACCCGCAGCGAATTGCTCGCGGCGTTCGCTGCGGCCGACCAGGGGCGGCTCGACGCCGCCACCGCCGCCCGCTTGTCGGGCCATCCGCTGTCCGGCTGGTTGGTGGCGACGGACCTGCGCGATCGCATCGCCAAGGCGCAACCGGGCGAAGTGCGGCCGGTGCTCGATCGCCTCGGCAACCAGGCCGCGGGCCGCTGGCTGCGCGAGGCCTGGCTGCGCGAGCTGGTGAAGCGGCGCGACTGGGATGGTTTTCGTGCGGCCTATCAGGGCAGCGACGACGAGTTGCTGCGCTGCGCCGATCTGCAGGCGCGACTGCAGGCCGGGCGCGACGACGCGCAATGGGTGAGCGATGCGAAGGCGCTGTGGCTGACCGGCGGATCGCTGCCGCCCGAGTGCGACGCGGCGTTCGCGCGCCTGGCCTCGACCGGCCAGCTCGACGACGTATTGCGCTGGCAGCGACTGGACCTGGCCGCGGCCAAGGGGGAAAGCGGTCTGATGCGTTTCCTGGCCAAGGGCATGCGCGGCAACGATGGCGCGCTCGCGACCTCGTACGCGAACTATGTCGATGCGCCGGGCGAGAACATTCCGGCCACCTGGCCGAACGACGCGCGCAGCCGCGAGATCGCGGCCTCCGCGCTCGCGCGCCTCGGCAAGCGCGATCCCGATCGGGCCGAACGCATCCTGCCGGCGGTGGCGTCGCGGCTGGGCATGGACGAGCGCCAGCGCGGCCGCGTGCTGTACGAAATCGCGCTGTGGACGGTGGCGTCGTATGCGCCGGGATCGGCCGCGCGCCTGAACGCGGTACCGGCCGTCGCCTACGACGAAAAGTTGCACGAATGGCGCGTGCGCGAGGCGATCAATCGCGGCGACGATGCCGCCGCGCTCGCCGCGATCGAGAAGATGGGCGCGGCGCAGCGCAGCGATTCGCGTTGGGAATATTTCGAAGCGCGGCTGCGCGAACGCCTCGGGCAGAAGGATGCGGCGCGCAAGCTCTACCAGGAGGCTGCGGCCAGCCCGGCCTTCCACGGCTGGCTGGCGGCCGATCGCCTGAAGCAGCCGTACGCCTTGTGTTCGCAGGAGCCGACGTCCGATGGCGCCTTGCGCAAGCGCGTCGCCGGCAATGCCGCCCTGGTCCGTTCGCTGCAATTGTTCGGGCTCGATCGCGCCGGTCCGGCCGCGCGCGAATGGGGCGACGCAGTGAAGGCATTGAACGACGACGAACGCCGCGTCGCCGTGCAACTCGCCATCGAGGCGGGATGGTTCGATCGCGCGGTATTCGGCATGAACCTGTCGGCCGACGACGTGCGCTATTACAGCCTGCGGTTCCCGCTAACCAACCAGGACACGATCCGCGCGCAATCGAAGATCAACAGCCTGGATCCGGCCTGGGTCGCGGCGCAGACGCGCGCCGAAAGCGCGTTCATGCCGAAGGCGCGTTCGGCCGCCGATGCGCGCGGCCTGTTGCAGTTGCTTCCCGGTACCGGCGCCCTGACGGCGCGCCGGATCGGCATGGACTGGCGCGGCGGCGAGAGTCTGTACGAGCCGGTGACGAACCTGACGCTAGGCACCGCCTATCTGCGCCAGATGCTCGATCGCTACAGCGGCCTGCCCTATCTGGCGATCGCCGCCTACAACGCCGGTCCGGCGCCGGTGGATCGCTGGATGCAGTCTCGCCTGCAGATGGATCCGGATTTCTTCGTCGAAGCCATTCCCTACAAGGAGACGCGCGACTACGTCGCCCGCGTGCTGGCCTTCAGCGTGGTTTACGATTGGCGATTGAACGGCAAGGCAGCCGCGCTGAGCGATCGCCTCGTCGGTCGTTTCGACGAATCGGCGGCCCAGCGCCGGCCCTTCGTCTGCCCCGTGCCGGATCCGAAACAGTCATGAGTCGATTGGTCATCCTCGGCGGCAGCGGATTCGTCGGGCGCGCGCTGGCGCAGCGGCTGGCGCGCAACGGGCATGCCGTCACCGTGCTCAGCCGCAATCTCAATGCGCATGCGCAGCGTCTGCTGCCGCCGGGCGTCGTATTGCACGAGCTCGACGTTTACGATCCGCAGGCGCTGCAGCAGGCCATCGCCGGTCACGACGCGGTGATCAACCTCGTCGGCATCCTCAACGAATCGGGCGACAACGGGCGCGGCTTCCATCGCGCGCACGTGCAATTGACGAAACTGGTGATCGCGGCCTGCCAACTGGAGGGGGCGCGAAGTGCAGGAAGCACGAGTGCCGCGAAGGGCAGGATGCCCGGGAGCGGCCTGCGTTTGCTGCAGATGAGCTCGCTCAATGCCGGGCGCGGCCACAGTCATTACCTGAAGTCGCGCGGCGAAGCGGAGGCGGCGGTCAAGGCCTCGGGCTTGCGCTGGACGATCTTCGAGCCCTCGGTGATCTTCGGACGCGGCGATGGTCTGTTCTGTCGTTTCGCCGATGTGCTGAGGTTGGCGCCAGTGTTGCCGTTGGCGCGCGCCGGCTGCAAGTTCGCCCCGGTTTACGTCGGCGATGTGGTGACGGCGTTCGAACGCGCGCTGGCCGACGACCGGACCATCGGCGAGGTTTACGAACTTTACGGGCCCGAGGTGTTCACCCTGGCCGACATCGTGCGCATGACCGCGCGTCAGCTCGGATTGCGGCGATGGGTCCTGCCGCTGCCCGATGCGTTGGGGCGCCTGCAGGCGCTGGCCTGCGACTTCGTGCCCGGCAAACCGTTTTCTTCCGACAACTACCGCTCGCTGCTGACGGATTCGGTCGGCGGCGTCGACGGCTTGCATCGGCTGGGCATCGTGCCGGTGCGCGTGGCGGAAGTATTGCCGGGCATCCTCGGCCATGCCGACGACAAGCAGACGCGCTACGCGCGCTACCGCGCGCAGCGCTGAGGCATGAAGGCCTACCTGGTCGGTGGAGCGGTGCGCGACCGGCTGCTCGGCCGGGCCGGTGGCGATCGCGATCATGTCGTCGTCGGTGCGACGCCTGAGCAGATGCTGGCGGCCGGGTTCAAGCAGGTCGGCAGCGATTTCCCCGTTTTCCTGCACCCGCAGACGGGCGAGGAATACGCCCTGGCGCGCACCGAACGCAAGACCGCGCCGGGCTATCGTGGCTTCGTCGTGCATGCCGATCCGGCGGTGACGCTGGAGGAAGACCTGGCGCGTCGCGATTTCACCATCAATGCGATCGGGCAGGACGAATCGGGCGGCATCGTCGATCCGCACGGAGGCGTGCGCGATCTGGAGGCGAGGTTGCTCCGGCACGTGTCGCCGGCTTTCGCCGAAGACCCGGTGCGCATCCTGCGCGGTGCGCGATTCCTGGCGCGCTTCGCCGAACTCGGCTTCCGGGTCGCGCCCGAAACCCTGGCGCTGATGCGCGCCATGGTCGCGGCCGGCGAAGTGGATGCGCTGGTGCCGGAGCGCGTCTGGCAGGAAACGAAGCGGGCGCTGGAAGAGGAGAAACCCTCGGCCTTCCTCGGCCTGTTGCGCGATTGCGGCGCCTTGCAGCGCCTGTTGCCGGAAGTGGACGCGCTGTTCGGCGTACCGCAACGGGCGGAGTTCCATCCCGAAATAGACGCTGGCCTGCATACGCAGATGGTCTGCGACATGGCGGCGCGACTGGCGCCGGGCAATGCGCGGGTGGGATTCGCCGCGCTCGTGCACGACCTCGGCAAGGCGCTGACGCCACCCGGACAATGGCCGAAGCATGTCAACCACGAACATGCCGGTCTCGACGCGGTGCGCGCGGTTTGCGCGCGCTACAAATTGCCGAACGACTACCGCGAACTGGCCGTGATGGCCTGTCGCGAGCATTTGAACATCCATCGTTTCGATGAATTGCGCGACGAAACCGTGCACGACCTGATCGCGCGCTGCGACGGATTCCGCCAGCCCCTGCGCATCGCCGAGCTGGCGCTGGTGTGCGAGGCCGACAAGCGCGGACGCCTGGGCCTGCAGGAAAGCGCCTATCCGCAGGCGGAACGGTTGCTGGCGGCGCATCGCGCCGCCGCCGCGGTGGATGCATCGCAGCTCGACCTGACCGGGCTCGAGGGCCCGCAGATCGGCGAAACCCTGCGGCGCGCGCGCATCGCCGCGATCCGCAGCGCCCGCAAGTCCTCGGACGCCTGAGCGCCAGGTTCTAGGCGGAACGCGGCAGCCAGCGCCGCTCGAATGCCTGCAGCCAGGTTTGCCAGGGCAGGAACCCCAGGACCTGGCCGATGAGGATGCCGAGCGTGTTGGCGATGGCGTCGCGTGCGTCCATCATGCGGTCGGTGGTGAGTTCGCCCTGCGCGATCTCCATCGTGGCGCCCAAGGCGAACAAGGCCAGCGCGGCGAGCCAATGCGCGCGGCGACGCGCGAAGATCGATACGGCCCAGGCCGACAAGGTCGCGTAGGAGAGCAGATGGCCGATCTTGTCGCCATCGGGAACGTCGATGCCGAGGTCCGGCGGATGCACCAGCGACAGGGAGATGCACAGCAGCCAGCCGAAGATCCAGACGCCGAGCCAGAGTTTCGGCCGGTCGAATTCGCGCAGCGTTCGTCGCGCCTGCGTCACAGACGCCTCGTCAGGTCGCCCAGGGCGAAGGCGCTGCGCAAATCGACGTCGCGCTGGAAGCCCATGACCTGGAAGCGTTCGCCCATTTCGCCCGGCAGGGTCAGTTTTTTCACTTCCTGGTGCCGGCGATGGCGCTCGACATCGTCGCCGATGCGCTCGATCTCCTCGAGTCGTTGCGCCAGGCCGTTGCCGATCAGGAAGCTCGCCTGCGCGCAGTAACCGGAAAAATCGAAACCGGCATGGATGCCCGCTTCGGCCAGCGCGGTGAAGTCGACGAAAGCGGTGATGTCCTGCAGGCCCGGCAGGAAGAACGGATCGCCATGCGCGCGGTGCCGGTAATGGCAGACGAGCGTGCCGTCGCTGCGTTCGGGCAGGTAGAACTCGCGGCGCGGGTAACCGTAGTCGACGAACAGCATCGCGCCTTCGCGCAGCAAGCCGCCGACGGCCTGGATCCAGTACGGCAGCTGCGGCAGGATCTCGGAACGATAACCCTCGGGGAAGGCTGCGCCGATATCGTGTTCGACATGGCGCACCGCCGAATGCAGCAGCGCGTCGGCCGGTTGTTCCACGCGCAGGAATCCTCCCTGCGGATCGAGGGCGACGAATTCTTCGTACACTTCGCCGCCGCGCATCAGGAAGCGCGAGGTCGGCAAGGCATCGAGCACTTCGTTGGCGAACAGCACGCCGCGCCATTCGCGTTCCGGCGGTCCGTCCAGCCATTGGCAGCGCGCGAACAGTTCGGCGGGCAGCGTGGTCTGCAGGCGTTGCTGCTGGCGTTCGCGCAGATCGGCGCTGGGTTCGAGCAGGACGTAGCGATCCGGCAGCTTGCCGAGCGCGGCGAAACGTTTCAGCGCCGCCTCGGCGAAGGCGCCGCTGCCGCCGCCGAGCTCGAAGAACCAGCGTTCCGCGCCGGGTCGGGCGAACAGCGGCGCGACGGCTTGGGCGACGCATTCGGCGAAGATCGGGCCCAGCTCCGGCGACGTGACGAAATCGCCGTCGGCACCGAACTTGCGTGCGCCGGCGCTGTAGTAGCCCAGCCCTGGCGCATACAGGGCCAGTTCCATGTAGCGTGCGAATGGAATCGCGCCGCCAGCGGCGCGGATGTTCCCGGCGACGAACTCGCGCAGGCGTTCGCTGTGCTCGCGCGCTTCGGGTTCGGGCGCCGGCAGGGGAGAGGGATTCATGGATGACATCGGTGGCGCACTGGCCTCAGGATACCGGTATTCGCCCGGAGGACGCATGCCCGAATCCGCTCCCGTCGCCCTGGTCACCGGTGCCGCCCGGCGCGTTGGCGCCGTCATCGCGCGGCGCCTGCATGCCGCCGGTTACGACGTCGTCCTGCATCATCGCCGGTCCGGCGATGCCGCGTCGGCGCTGCAGGCCGAGCTGGAATCCGAACGCGCCGGCAGCACCCTGGTGTTGCAGGCCGAGCTGGCCGAGTTCGATCGCCTGCCCGAGCTGATCGCGCAGGCGGTCGGTCGCTTCGGTCGCCTGGATGCCTTGGTCAATAACGCCAGCGCCTTCTATCCCACTCCGATCGGCGGCACGGTGCCGGCGCAATGGGACGAACTGTTCGCGTCGAATGCGCGCGCACCCTTCTTCCTGTCGCAGGCGGCCGTGCCGCATTTGCGAAAAGCACGCGGCGCCATCGTCAACCTGGTCGATGTCTACGCCGAACGCCCGCTGGCCGAACACACGCTGTACTGCATGGCCAAGGCGGCGTTGGCGATGATGACGCTGTCGCTGGCCAAGGAACTCGGGCCGGAGATCCGCGTCAACGCGGTGGCGCCGGGCGCGGTGCTCTGGCCCGAACAGGGCAAGGCGCAGGCCGAACAGGACGCCATGATCGCCGGCACCGCCCTGCAGCGCGCCGGTACGCCGGAAGACGTGGCCGAAGCGGTGCGCTGGTTGGTGCAGGACGCGCACTACACGACCGGGCAGGTGCTGCGCGTGGACGGCGGTCGCTTCCTGCGCATCTGAAGCGACCGCGGCGCGTTGCCGCGGTCGCCGACGCCGATTACTTCGGCGCGAACGCCGTCTGCAGGCCCATGCCTTCGAAACCCGCCGGCGCGTGACCGTCGGTGGCGTAGCGGTACAGCGCCGCCGAGTAGATGCCACTCAATGCCGACTGGTAAACGCCCAGCAGCAACACGAGGATCAGGCAGAGCACGCCGACCACAACGGCCAGCTGCCAGGCGAGCATCGCCGCGCCGAAGGTCAGGGCCCCGCCGACGAGGATGACGGCGACGGTGATCAGGCCGAAGGCGGCGCTGATGCCGACGTTGCCGATGGCATTCTCGCCCCAGGTGCGCTTGAGCAGTTCCAGGCTGCGCTTGAGCGCGTCGATCGGGCCGATGTTCTGGCTGACCAGCACCGGCACGACGAGGAAAGTCGCCAGCGTCCAGGCCACGCCGAGGCCGCTGCCGATCAGGCGCACGATGAAGTTGTTGTCCTTGTTCTTCAGCGCCTGCAGCAGCATGCCGACCGTCGCGGCGATGGCGGCGTAACCGAGGATGGCGCCGATGCGCGACTTGGCGATCGCGATGCCGTCGGCCAGGGTCGGGTCGCCGCCTTCCAGGCGGATCATCGCGGCGCCGACCAGGGCGCAGTTGAAGAAGATGATCACCGCGTACTGGCAGAAGTAGAAGACGAAGGCGAACAGGAATTGGGCGATGCCGATGTCGCGGGCGAAAAGCTGCAGCGCGAAGGCCGGGATCGCGAAGGTGGCCAGCACCAGCAGGGTGCAGAAGGTCGAGATCACCGGGAAGAGCATCAGTTCCTTGTCGGAACGCAGGACGGCTGCGCTGGCCTTGACCAGGGACCAGCTGCGGGAAAACTTCTCGAACATCTTCTTGTCTCCGGGGTGGACGCGCAGAGTGTCGGTCCTCGCCCCTCAGGATGCAATCGCCGGGCTCAGCGCCTGGCGGCGTCTTCCGGCAGCGGCTCCTGGCCGGGGAAATCCGGATGCGCCGCCCAGAGCTCGCGCAGGCTCGTGCCGGACAGCGGTTCGCGGAACTCGGGCGCGATGTCCGCCAGCGGCTGCAGCACGAAGGCGTGGCTCAGTTCGGGTCGCGGGATTTCGAGATGGCCGGGGCCGCGCAGTACGAGGTCGTCGTAGAACACGATGTCGATGTCGAGCGGTCGGTCGGAGTAGCGTGGCTGGTCGCGACGGCGGCCGTGCGCGTCTTCCAGCGCGTGCAACCAGGCGTCGAGCGCGACCGGGTCGAGGTCGCTGTCGATCACGGCGGCGGCGTTGACGAAGTCGGCGCCCTCGTAACCCACCGCTTTCGTGCGATAGAAGGGCGAGGCGACGACGGCGCCGAAGCGCGTGCGCAATTCGTCCAGCGCTTCGCGCAAATGCTGCAGCGGCTGCTCGTTGGAACCGAGGCTGAGGTAGGCCCGGCCCATCAGCCGCGCGTGCGCTCGATGATCACGCCGACTGCCCTGGCGCCGCGCACGGCGCCGGGCTTGCTCAGTTTCAGCTTGACGCGGCTTACCGCGAATTCGTCGAGCACGATCGCGCAGCAATGTTCGGCCAGGCGCTCGACCAGGCCGAAACTCGATTCGGAAACGAACTGGATCAGGCGCTTGCTGACCGCCTTGTAATCGAGCGTGTCGGCGATGTCGTCGCTGGCGGCGGGTTTGCGGTTGTCGAAGTCCATCTCGATGTCGAGCACGACCGGCTGGCGGATCTTGCGCTCCCAGTCGTAGATGCCGATGACGCACTCGATTTCCAGCGCTTCGATGAAGACTTTGTCCATGATTCTTGGGAAGGGGGTGGGGGTGGTTTTTGCGTTTTAGGTTTTAGGTTTTCGGTTTTAGGTTTTAGGCATTAAGGCGGAGGGTTTTCGGTTTTCAGTTTTCAGTGGCACGCGGTAGGCAGGGTTCATGTTTCGATCGCGAGCCGGCGACCATCGCGTTGAATTACTTAAAACTTAAAACTTAAAACTTAAAACTTAAAACTTAAAACTTAAAAATGAAATTAGAATCCGAAAACCGAAAACCGAAAACCTAAACCCCCGCCAACCCCGCCATATCCCAGCGCGGGAACACGTGCACGACTGCGTCCTCGCGTTGTCCGGCCTGCAGGCGCAGGGCGCCGGCGAAGGCGATCATCGCGCCATTGTCGGTGCAGAACTCCTTGCGCGGAAAGCAGGCACGGCCGCCGAGTTTGCCGGTTGCCGCGGCAAGCTTTTCGCGCAGGCGCGTGTTGGCGCCGACGCCGCCGGCCACGACCAGCGTATTCATGCCGGTCTGGCGCAGGGCGCGTTCGCATTTGATCGCCAGTGTGTCGACCACCGCATCCTCGAATCCGCGCGCGATGTCGGCGCGCGTGCTCTGGCTGCGATCGCTGTTCTGCCAGGCCAGCAGCACCTGGGTTTTCAGGCCGGAGAAACTGAAGTCCAGGCCCGGGCGGTCGGTCATCGGGCGCGAAAAGACGAAGCGCCCCGCTTGTCCCGTTTCCGCCAGCCTCGCCAGTTCGGGCCCGCCCGGGTAAGGCAGGCCCATCAGCTTGGCGGTCTTGTCGAAGGCTTCGCCGGCGGCGTCATCCAGGGTTTCGCCAAGCAAACGGTAGCGGCCGATCCCGTCCACGGCCACCAACTGGGTATGGCCGCCCGAGACCAGCAAGGCCACGAAGGGCGGCTGCAGGCGGGGGTCTTCCAGTAGCGGGGCCAGCAAATGGCCTTCCATGTGATGGACCCCGATCGCCGGCAGGCCCAGCGACCAGGCCAGGGCGCGGCCGGCGGCGGCCCCGACCATCAGGGCGCCGACCAGGCCCGGGCCGGCGGTATAGGCCACGCCGTCGAGCTCGTTCACGGCCAGACCGGCTTCGGCCAGGGTCTGGCGGACCAGGGGCAACAGGCGGCGCACGTGGTCGCGGCTGGCCAGTTCGGGCACCACGCCGCCGCGCGGCGGCTGGGGGGTGGAGGGTCGTGCGGTCTTACTGGGGGGTGGGCGCGCCGGCCCGCGGCCGTGTCGTACACGGCCACGCCGGTTTCGTCGCAGCTGGTTTCGATGCCGAGGACCTTCATCGGGGTATTCCGGCCCGGGCGTTCCGCCCAGTCCGGCCTTTGCTTGCGCCACATATCGGGGAGCCAGTATCATACGCGGCTCGCCGAACCGGGTTCATCCGGCCGGTGGAATCCCAGTCAGGAACCAACATGCCTTCTGTCAAAGTCCGCGAAAACGAGCCGTTCGAGTTTGCCCTGCGCC
>CAYWHO010000016.1:0-18048 GCA_964458195.1 uncultured Arenimonas sp. | reverse complement strand
GCACGTCCGAGGTCGCGGTGATCTCGCTCAACGGCATCGTCTATTCGCAGTCGGTGCGTATCGGCGGCGACCGATTCGACGAGGCCATCATCAACTACGTGCGCCGCAGCCACGGCACCCTGATCGGCGAAACCACCGCCGAGCGCATCAAGCTCGAGATCGGCAACGCCTTCCCGCAGGCTAGCGTGCGCGAGATGGAAGTTTCGGGCCGCAACCTCGCCGAGGGCGTGCCGCGCATGATCGCGATCAACACGACCGAGGTGCTGGAGGCCCTGCACGAACCGCTGGCGGGCATCGTCAGCGCGGTCAAGCACGCGCTGGAACAGACGCCGCCCGAGCTCTGCGCCGACGTGGCCGAACGCGGCATCGTGCTCACCGGCGGCGGCGCCTTGCTGCGCGACCTCGACAAGCTGATCTCGGAAGAGACCGGCCTGCACGTGCACGTCGCGGACGATCCGCTGACCTGCGTCGCGCGTGGCGGTGGCCGGGCGCTCGAACTGATCGATATGCATGGCCACGGATTCTTTTCCGCGGAGTAATAAAGATGATGCCGGAAGGAACCAGGAGGGTTTCCTTCCGGCAAGCGACACACGGCATCTCCCCCCGTTCGCCGGGAAGCGATTCCCGGTCCCCTGCCGAGTCCTAGCGCGTGGCCTATCCCGCCTCGTCCGCCCGCAACAGCGACAACGTGTTGTCGACGCTGCCTTTGCTGGCTTACGTCGCGCTCGCCATCGGCCTGATGGTTTTCGACAATCGCAGCGGTTACGGCGCGATGATCCGCCAGCGCTTCGCCGTGATCGGCGAACCTTTCCGCTGGGTGGCCGCCGCCCCAGCGCGACTGTTCTCGTCTTCGCGAGAGAGCTTCGCATCGCGCGAGCGATTGCAGGCCGAGAACGAAAAGATGCGCAACGAACTGGCGCTCGCTTCGGCGAAGCTGAACCGGCTCGACGCGGTATCGGCGGAGAACCTGCGGCTGCGGCAGATGCTCGGCGGCCTGCGCGGCTATCGGTTGAAGATGAAGCTGGTCGGCATCCTCGATGTCGATCTGGATCCCTACCGGCAACGCATCGTGCTCGACGCCGGCAGCAGCGAAGGCGTCGAGGTCGGGCAGGCCCTGGTCGATTCCGACGGCGTGCTCGGACAGGTCATCGAGGTCAGCGGGCATCGCGCCATCGCCTTGCTGCTGACCGATCCCGATCATGCGATACCGGTGCAGGTCGCGCGTTCGGGCCTGCGCACTACCGCTTTCGGCAACGGTCGGCGCGACCGGCTGACCTTGCCGAGCATTCCGCAGAGCGCCGACGTGAAACCCGGCGATGTGCTGGTGACCTCGGGCATCGGCGGACGCTTCCCGGCCGGGTTTCCGGTCGGAATCATCACGGCCCTGCATCCCGACAGCACCAGTCTGTTCGTGATCGCCGATGCGCGGCCCGCTGCGCACCTCGACCGCGGCATGGAGGTGTTGCTGGTCAGCAACCTGCCGCCCGATCTCGACGTCGGACCGCCGGCGCCCAAGCGCTCGCCGGCCGGCGAAAACGCTGCCGCTCCGCCGGCGCCTGCCGAGGGAGGCGCGCGATGATCCGTGCCCCCTCGCGCTGGTTGTTGTTCGGAACCTTGCTGTTCGCGATCGTGTTCGCCCTCATCCCGATGCCGGCGTCGTTCTCGGCCATGCGGCCCTATCTGCTCGGCGTCTTCCTCGCCTACTGGATACTGGAAGCGCCGACCTTGCTCGGACTGGGTTCGGCCTTCCTGATCGGCTTGCTGGCCGATCTCGCCCTGGCGACGCCGCTCGGGGAACAGGCGATGCGACTGGTCGTGATGGCGTATCTGGTGCAGCGCTTCCGGGCGCGATTGCGCTTCTTCCCGCTTTGGCAGCAGGCCATCGCCGTCGGGCTCTTGCTGTTCAACGATCGGGTGATCGCGACCGTGCTGCACCTGGCGATGGGATTGCCGCTCCCGCCCTTGGGCGCCTGGCTATCGCCGGTCATTGGCATGTTCCTCTGGCCCTGGATTTTCATGTTGCTCGACATGGCGCGGCTGCGCGCCCGCAACTGATCGCTCCGATGCTGCCGGCGAGCCGTCGAAAACCGATGAAGAACCCGTCCGCGGAAGCGGACCAGTTCCAACGGCGCGCCGCCGTCGGTTTCCTCGGCATCGCGGCGGTGATGATCGGCCTGTGCCTGGGTTATTTCCGCCTGCAGGTCTGGCAGCACGAGGAATACAAGACGCGTTCCGAGGCCAACCGCATCAAGCTGCGGCCGGTCGTGCCGGCACGTGGATTGATCTACGACCGCAACGGCCGGCTGCTCGCCGACAACATTCCCGCCTACCGGCTGGAGATCGTGCCCAACCAGGTGGAAGACGTCGATGCGACGGTGCAGGCGCTGGCGCGACGCGTGAGCCTGAGCAAGGAGGACCTCGAGCAGTTCCGCCTTGCGCGGCGCGCGACGCGCGGTTTCCGACCAGTGACCTTGAAGTTGCGACTGAGCGAAGAGGAACGCGCCCGCCTGGCGGTGGATCGCCATCTCTTCCCCGGCGTCGATGTCGTTCCCTACCTGACGCGCCGGTATCCGCTGGAAAGCGCGCTGGCGCACGTGATCGGCTACGTCGGCCGCGTCGACGCCAACGATCTCGAGCGCCTCGGCGACAGCAAGTACTCCGCGCTCACGCATGTCGGCAAGTCGGGCATAGAACGCTACTACGAGGATTCGCTGCGCGGCGAAATCGGTTACGAACAGGTCGAGCAGAACGTCGAAGGCCGCAGCCTCGGCGTGGTCGGCCGCGTCCCGGCCAAGCCTGGCCCGGATCTGCAACTGAGCATCGACGCCGACTTGCAACGCGCGGCGGCGAATGCGTTCGGCGACATGGACGGATCGGCGGTGGCGGTGGATCCGCGCACCGGCGAAGTGCTGGCGATGGTGAGCCTGCCGAGCTTCGACTCCAACCTGTTCGTCAACGGCATCTCGCACAAGGACTACCGCACCTTGACCGAGAATCCTTCGCGCCCGCTGTTCGATCGCAACCTGCACGGCGGCGGCCCGCCGGGATCGACGGTCAAGCCTTTCGTCGGCCTCGCCGGTCTCGAGTCCGGAATGCGCACACCCGAGGACAAGATCCTGTCCACCGGCGAATTCCACCTGCCGGGCGTGGCGCGGGGTTTCCGCGATTCGCACGCCGGCGGCCACGGCTGGGTCGATCTGCGCGAGTCGATCGCGCAATCGGTGAACACTTACTACTACAAGCTCGCGATCGACATGGGCATCGGCAAGTTCGACGAGTACTTGTCGCGATACGGCTTCGGCAAGCCGACCGGCATCGATCTGCGCGGCGAAAGTTCGGGCGTACTGCCGTCGCCCGAGTGGAAGATGAAGCGCTACCGGCAGCCGTGGTATCCCGGCGAAACGGTGAACTCGGGCATCGGCCAGGGCTACTGGGTGGTCACGCCGCTGCAGCTGGCCCAGGCGACCGCGTCGATCGCCAATGGCGGCCTGCGCCGACCCTTGCATCTGGCCAAGGCGCGTCGCCATGGCTTCAACGAGGCCTGGATGCCCTTGCCGCTTCCCGCGGCGCAGCGCATCGCCGCCAACGGCCCGAACATGAAAGCGGTGCAGGAAGGCATGGTCGGCACGATCTACGGCTCGCACGGCACCGCGCGTGCCATCGGCGTCGGCGCGCCCTACCTGATCGCCGGCAAGACCGGTACCGCGCAACGCGTTAGTCGCAAAGGCAATGTCAGCGTCAATCCGCATCAGTTGCCGTTGCATCTGCGCCATCGCGCCCTGTTCATCGGCTACGCGCCGGCCGACAATCCGAGCATCGCGGTCGTCGTGGTCGTCGAGCACGGAGGCTTCGGCGCCAGTACCGCCGCGCCGATCGCCCGCAAGATCATGGATGCCTGGCTGTTGCCGAAGATCGCACCCGCGCCTGCACCGGCCTCGGCACCTGCGCCCTTGCGCGCGCCTGCTTCGGCGACCGCGACGGAGATCGTCCGATGATCGGCTGGTTGCGCGACTGGTTGCTGGACCTGATGGACAAGGTCGACTGGCCTTTGCTGTTCGCGCTGACGGGCGTGATGGCGGCGAGCCTGGTCGTGCAATCCAGCGCCGGAGGCGGCGAGACCCGCGTCGTGGTCGCGCAGGCCGCGCGCTTCGGCGCCGGTATCTTCGCCTTGCTGCTGATCTCGCGCATCCCGCCCTCGCGCCTGCGTCGCTGGACACCGTTGGCTTTCGTTTTCACCCTCGCGTTGCTGCCGCTGGTGTTCGCCTTCGGCTCGGGACGCAGCGCGCGTCTGTGGATCAACCTCGGCTTCTTCTACCTGCAGCCGGGCGAACTGCTGAAGCTCAGCGTGCCGATGATGGTGGCCTGGTACCTGCATCGCAGCATCCTGCCGCCACGCTGGGGCACGCTGGCGGTGTGCGCATTGATCATCGGCATTCCGGTCGGCCTGATCATCCTGCAACCCGATCTCGGCACCGGCATGCTCGTCGCCGCGTCCGGCGCGTTCACGGTTTTCCTCGCCGGCATCGCGTGGTGGCGCATCGGCCTGTTCGCCGGCCTCGGCCTGGGTTCGTTGCCGATCGCCTGGATGTTCCTGATGGACTACCAGAAGAACCGCATCCTGACCTTCCTCAATCCGGAATCCGATCCGCTCGGCACCGGATGGAACATCATTCAATCGAAGATCGCGATCGGTTCGGGCGGCTGGTTCGGCAAGGGTTGGGGGCAGGGTAGCCAGGCGCACCTGGACTTCCTGCCGGAACACACGACCGACTTCGCGTTTTCCGTGCTCGCCGAGGAATGGGGCTGGATCGGCGTGACGGTGTTGTTCGCCCTGTATCTTTTCATCGTCGGCCGCAGCCTGTGGATCGCTGCCAATGCGCGCGACGGTTATTCGCGCCTGTTGGCGGGCGCGCTGGCGATGACGTTCTCGGTTTACGTGATCGTCAACGGCGCCATGATCGCCGGCCTGTTGCCGGTGGTCGGCGTCCCGATGCCCCTGCTCAGCTACGGCGGCACATCGGCGGTGTCTTTGCTCGCAGGTTTCGGCATGGTCATGTCGGTGCATGCGCACCGCAAGCTGATGTCCTGACGTCAGTGCTGCGCCGATGCCTCGGACCACCGTGTTACATTGTTTCCGGCCCAAGCACAGGATCGCCATGCGCTCCCGACTGATTCCGTTTTCGCTCTGTTTCGCCACGGCGCTGGCCGCCTGCTCCGCTCCGGTCAAGCCCGCCACGCCGCCGCCGGCGACCGTCAATACCGTTCCGATGCGCGTACCGGCGCCGTCGCCCGCCCAGGGAACGACGGTCGCCGCGCCAGTCGTGGTTCCCGCCGTCGAGGCGCCGATCCCCGTGCTCGCCGCCGATCGCCGCGCCCTGTTCGTCGCCGAAACCGCCAAGGCCTACGGCCTCGATCCGAAAGAGATCGAAGCCGGGCTCGCACAGGCCGTTTACAAGCAGAGCATCATCAACGCGATCACGCGGCCGGCCGAGAGCAAGCCCTGGAAGGACTATCGCCCGATCTTCCTGACCGAGGCGCGCATCCGCGGCGGACGCCAGTTCCTTGCCCAGCATCGCGATGAACTGATGAAGGTGCAGGCCGAAACCGGCGTGCCGGCCGAGATGATCGTCGCGATCATCGGCGTGGAAACACAGTACGGCGGCAATACCGGCAGCTATCGCGTGCTCGATGCGCTCTACACGCTGGGGTTCTTCTACCCCAAGCGCGAGGAGTTCTTCCGCAGCGAACTGGGCCAGTTCTTCGCATTGGCGAAGCAGGAGCGCCTGGACATCGGCGGTTTGAAAGGCAGCTATGCCGGCGCGATGGGCTGGGGCCAGTTCATGCCGTCGAGCTACCGCAATTACGCGAAAGACGGCGATGGCGACGGCCGTCGCGACCTGTTCAATTCGCCGCGCGACATCTTCGCCTCTATCGCCAACTACTTCATCGGTTACGGCTGGCGCAAGGGCGAACCCGTCGCCGTGCCGGCCAAGGCCGACCCGGGCGCCGCGCCGTGGGTGCCGGAAAACTACGAAGCCAAGTACACGCTGGACGAGATCGCGGCGCGCGGCTACCGCCCGCTCGACAACGGCGCGCCGGCCTTGCCGGCGACCTTGCTGAACTACGAAGGTCCCGCCGGCCCCGAGTATTGGATCGGTTACCAGAACTTCTACGTGATCACGCGCTACAACCGTTCGCCGATGTACGCGCTGGCGGTATACCAATTGTCGCGCGAAATCGCCGCGGATCCCGTCGCGTCGCCCTGATGCGTTTCGCGGGGATACTGCTGTTGAGCGCGGGCCTGGTCGCCTGCGGGCATGCGCCGAAACGCGCTACATCCTCGGCGACGTCGCCGACGACGCGTTCCGCGCCGCCGGCCTCGCAAGCCGCGGACGCCGCGACCGAACGCGCCGCGATCAACCATTGCCTGCCGACGCGCCGCCACGACGAGGGCGACTACACGCCGGGCGGGCTTTACGCGCCGGGCGTGGCGGATGCCGGTCCGGCCGGCGAAGTGGACATCAGCGGCGTGGCCGAACCGGTGCCGCGGGACGAACCGCGTTCGCGCTACGGCAATCGCTCGCCGTATACGGTGCTCGGCAAGAACTACTACGTGCGCGAATCGGCCAAGGGATATTCCGAACGCGGCGTCGCCTCGTGGTATGGCGCCAAGTTCAACGGGCGCAGCACCTCGAGCGGCGAGATCTACGACATGTGCGCGTTCACCGCCGCGCACAAGACCCTGCCCCTGCCGAGTTTCGTGCGCGTCACCAATCTCGACAACGGGCGCAGCCTGATCGTCCGCGTGAACGACCGCGGGCCGTTCCACGACGGGCGTTTGATCGACCTGAGCTACGCCGCGGCGGTGCGGCTCGGGGTCGACCGCACCGGCACCGCCCGCGTCGAACTTCGCGCCCTCACCGGCGAAGACGAGGGCGATGCGTCGGCGCCCGTCGCGCCGGCGCCGGTCCGGCCCGCCACCGGTCGCGACGAAGGCGATGCGGCACGGCGCTGGCTGCAGCTCGGCAGCTTCGCCGACAAGGACAATGCGCGACGGCTCGTCGACCGGCTGGACGACGCGGGCATCGACCATGCCGACATCGATCACGCCGAAGTCGCCGGCCGCGATGTCTGGCGCGTGCGCATCGGCCCCTTGAACCTGTCCGAGATCGAATCGCTGGCGGAAAAGATCCGCGACCTGGGCCTGCCCAGCCCGCGAGTATTCAGCGAATAGGCACTACAATCCGTTCCTGTTTTGGGCGCCGCGTCGCCCACCCCCATGGAGTTCCGCATGCGTTTTCCCCGACTGATGTTCGCCGCGTTCGCCGCCGTCGCCGTGACCGCCGCCATCGCGCAGGTCCCTGTTCCCCAGCCCGGTGCGCCGGCCGCGTCCGCCAGCGTGCCGGTGCCGCCGGCGCCGGTTCCCGTCGGCGCCAAGGCCTGGCTGCTGATGGACTACGGCACCGGCCAGGTGCTCGCCGGCGAGAACTACGACGAGCGTCGCGAACCGGCCAGCATCACCAAGGTGATGACCGCCTACGTCGCGGCTGCCGAGATGAAGGCCGGCAAGATCAAACCCGACGACCTGGTGACGATCAGCGAGCGCGCCTGGCGCGAGGGCGGCGCCGGCACCGACGGCAGTTTCAGCGGCTTTGAACTCAACAGCCGCGTCAAGCTCAGCGAGTTGGAGAAAGGCATGGCGGTGCAGTCGGGCAACGACGCCGCGATCGCGATCGCCGAGCACGTGGCTGGCAGCCAGGAAGCCTTCGCCGCGTTGATGAACAGCTATGCGCAGCGCATCGGCATGAAGAACAGCCGCTTCGTCAACGCGCATGGCCTCAGCGCCGAAGGGCATTACAGCACGGCCTACGACCTGGCCCTGCTCGGTCGCGCCTTGATCCGCGACTTCCCGCAGACCTACGCCTACAACAGCATCAAGGAAATGACGGTCGGGACGATTCCGCAGCACAACCGCAACACGCTGTTGTGGCGCGAAGGCAGCGGCATCGACGGCATCAAGACCGGCCACACCGGCAATGCAGGTTATTGCCTGCTGGCTTCGGCCAAGCGCGGCGAGCAGCGCTTCGTCTCGATCGTGATGGGCATCGAAAGCAAGTCGCAGGCCGAAGGATTCCGCCTGCGCGAAACCGGCAACCTCAATCTGCTCGAATGGGGCTTCCGTTTCTTCGAATCGCACCAGCTCTATGCGGGCGGCGCCAAGATCGCCACCCAGAAGGTCTGGAAAGGTTCGGAGGAACAGGTCAACCTCGGTCTGGCGCAGCCGCTGCAGATCGCCGTGCCGCGCGGCCGTTACAACGAGCTGAAGCCGGCGATGGACGTGCCCAAGACTCTGATCGCGCCGATCAAGAAAGGCCAGGCCATCGGCAAGGTGCGCGTCAGCCTGGACGGCAAGGTGCTGGCGGAACGTCCGCTGATCGCGCTGGACGCGGTCGAAGAAGCCGGCTTCTTCGGCAGGCTCTGGGACGAGTTCTGGCTGTGGTGGGAGTCGGACTGATCTCCGCCCGCTGCTGCGCGACAAAAAGGGCCGGCTGATGCCGGCCCTTCTTTTTGCTAAGCGCAACGCGCGTCAGCCGCCGGCGACGCGCAGCACCACCTTGCCGCGCGCGCGACCCTGTTGCAGGTATTCGCAGGCGGCGACCAGCTGATCGAATTCGAACGTGCGGTCGATCAGCGGCCGGATCTCGCCCGATTCCAGCAAGGGCACCAGGGTTTCGAGCCGGGGACCGTCCGACTCGGTGAGGAAGCGGAAGTAGCGCACGTTCTTTCTTTTCGCGGCCGCATGCACTTCGCCCGCCATCGCCCGCATGCCCCAGCGCACGAGGAAGTTCGGCGCCTTCGCCGCCATCTCGCGATCGGGCGGGCCGGCCACGCTGACCAGGATGCCGCCGCGTTTGATGACCTTGAACGAATCCAGCGTATGGGCGCCGCCCAAGGTGTCGAACACCATGTCGTAACGGTCGAGGCGATGGCGGTAGTCTTCGCGATCGTAGGCGATGACCTCCTGCGCGCCCAGCGAAAAAGCCAGCGAGCGGTTGCGTTCGCTGCAGGTCGTATGCACGGTCAGCCCGAGATGACGGGCGTACTGCATGGCGAAGCTGCCCAGGCCGCCGACGCCGGCATGGATGAGGATGTTCTGGCCGGCGCGAGCCTGCGCGCGATCGACCAGGGCCTGCATCGTCGTCAACGCGACCAGGGGCAACGACGCCGCTTCGGTCGCATCGAGATTGCGCGGAGCGTGCGCGACGAAGGCTTCCGGCTGCGTCGAGATTTCGGCGAACGCACCCAGAGTGTCGCGGCTGCCGCGCACGAAGACTCGCTCGCCCGGCGCGAAACGGGTCACGCCCGGGCCGCAGGCGATCACCGTGCCCGCGGCGTCGAAACCCGGCGTCGCCGGAAAACGCAGCTTGTGCAATCGCCGCAGATCGCCCGCCAGCAGCTTGTAGTCGATCGGATTGAGCGCGGCCGCCTGCACCCGGATGGCCACGTCGGTGCCGGACGGTGCGCGATACGGAAGTTCGCCCAGCTGCAGCGCATCGGCGGCGCTGCCGTAACGCGTGGCCTGCCAGGCGCGATACGTGTCGAGCTGCGGTTGCTTGGTGACGGTGTCCCTGGAGTCGGCCATGTGCATTCCCCTCGTGCCGCGTGCGTCAGCTCATGAAACCGAGATCGGGATGGGCGAATCGTCCGAGATTCGGCACGACCAGGGGCAGATCGGTGGGAGCCACGCCGAACCATTTCGCCAGTGTGCCGGCGTATTCATCCACCGAGGTGGACGGCAGCAGTTGCCCCTGTTGCTCGACGGTATCCGGGCCGGTGAGCGACAGGTTGGGGAAACGCCCGTACAGATCGCCGCCGCGCACCGCACCGCCCATGACGAAATGATGCGAGCCCCAACCGTGGTCGGAGCCGGTGCCGTTGCTCTTGAGCGTGCGGCCGAAGTCGGAGCCGGTGAAGGTGGTGACGCTGTTCTGCACGCCCATGCGCTCGGTCGCCTGGTAGAACGCGGCGAAATTGTCGGCGATCACGCGCAGGCGATCGCCGTGGTCGTCGAGACTGTCGTGGTTGTCGAAGCCGCCGAGGCCGATGAAATAGATCTGCCGGCGGTGACCGAACTGCGCGCGCACGTCGATCATGCGCGCGACCATGTGCATCTGCTCCTGCACGTGCATGTAGTCCTCGACCAGGCCGGGATTCAGGTCGCCCGGCACGCTGCCGAACAGGTCGGAGAAATCGCGACTGCCTTGCAATGCCGTTTGCATCAGCTCCTGCGCCGCCACGGTGCGGTTGAACACGGCCGAAGCCTGGCGCTGCAGCATGTTCGGGCGGGCGATCTGGTTGAGCTGCATGGCGGCGCCGCGCCGACGGCTGTCCCAGAACGACCAGAACTCCGAGGCGCCGGTTTCGGCATTGACCGGGTAGGGCAGGGCGTAATCGCCGACTTGCCATACATTGTTGCCCGACAGCGATACGCACATCGAAACGGCGCTGGCGCTGTTGGCGGCGGCGAGCAGGTCGGCCATGCGGCCGCCCCAGCCGGTGCGGGTGGAATAGCTGGGAACGCCGAGCTGCCAGAACCGCTGGTGGTCCGAATGCGAGAACAATTGCGGCGGCAGCTCGATCGTGCGGCTCTCGTACTGGGAACGCGTGGTCGGATAGGACAGCACGCCGACGTTCGGCACGATCGCCAGCTTGCCGCCGTCGTACAGCGACTTGAGGCGCGACATTTCCTTCGGCAGGCCGACCTGGCGACCGTCGTTGAGCGACGGCGCGACCAACGGCAACAGGTCGCTGCGCAGGCGGGTCACGCCGAGCGGACGCGACAGCGACCCTTCGCGGCCCAGCACGTAATCGTTGTAGCCGGTCTGGTCGTAAGGGATCAGCGTATTGCCGTTGTCGTTGCCGCCGAACAGGAAGAAACACACCAGCGCGCGATAGTCGGTCGGCACGGCGCTGCCGACCGCGCTGGCGGCGGCGAAGGATTGCAGGCTGACGCCGAAGTTGCCGAGCGCGCCGAGGCCGGCGACGCTGGCGGCGGAAAGGAGAAAACGGCGGCGGGAACGCAGCATGGGGGGCGTGTTCATGTCCGGCCTCATCTCTGGATCTTGTAGTCGGGAGCGATCTCGAACAGCATCAATGCCATCTTCACGCGTTCCCTGCGCTCGTTCGCCGGCACCTGGTTGACCGCGTCGATGATGATCGTGCGCGCCTGCGGCGACAGGGTCTTGTAGGTCAGCAGCAGGTCGAACTTGTCGACCAGGGTGGTGGCGTTGCCGGCCAGCGCTTCGAACGGCGCGTAGTTGTGCCGGTAGCCGGTGATGCCGTCGAACTCGGTCTGCACCCAGTACTCCATGAAGTTGTAGCCGTCGACCTCGGTGGCTTCGTGCAGGATCTGGAACTCGGGTCCGACCGCGCCGTTCTGGGTCATTTCGCCCGGCGGCGAATAGAAGGGGCTGTAGAAGTTGAACACGCTGGGCGAACTCAGCGGGCGTTGCGCGAACGCTTCCTGCATCCACCAGGGGTTGTAGTCGAAGCGGCTGGCGCTGGGCGGGATGGTGAACAGGCGGAAGTACTGCGCCAGCATCGCAACCGGTTCGCGCAGCTTGCCGTCCGTCTGCCCTTGCGCGAGGTTGATGTCGCGTGCTTCGGCGTCGAGCAGGATGGCTTTCAGCACCGCCTTCATGTCGCCGCGGACGCCTTTCCCGTTGTTGTTGAAGACGGCGGCCACGCGGCCGACGTATTGCGGCGAGGGATTGCTCTTGACCAGACGCTGTATGAGCTGACGCCCGATGAAAGGACCGACGTTGGGATGACTGGCCAGGGTGTCGAGCGCGGCTTTCAGGTCGGACCGGGAAGTCCCGCCCGCCGGTATCAGCTTGCCGCCGACGATGCGTTTCTCCGCCTTGGAATGGTAGGCCTCGAGCGGCGCCATCGGCTTGGTGACGTCGTCGTATTCCATGTAATAGCCGGCGCGCGCGGCATCGAAGCAGTACCAGTATTCGGTCGCCGGATTGCAGCCGGCGTAGCTCCAGCCGGTGAAGACTTTCGCCAGGCCGCGGATATCCTCCTGCGTATAAGTGGGGATCGGTCGGCCGGCGCCGTCGAGCACGCGCGTGCCGTCGGGATTGAGTTGCCACAGGCCGATGCTGAAGAGCTGCATCACCTCGCGCGCGTAGTTCTCGTCCGGCAGCCGCCCGGTGGCCGGATCTTCCTTGAGGTTGCCGATGTGCGACAGCCACAGTCCCATCGCCGGCGAAAGCGTGACGCCCTCGAGCAGCTGCCGGTAGGTGCCGAAGGCGTTCGCTGCCAGCATGTCGTAATAGGCGGAGTTGCGGATGTTGTCGACGTCGCCGACGACGAAGATCTGGCTCAGCGCCCAGGTCGTGCGTTGGCGCAGCTGGTCCGGTCCGGTGATGGCCTGCTTCCAGAACGATTCGATCGCGTACTGGTTGGTGAAGTCGTCGACATCGATGCCCTGACCCTTGAGCCAGAGCACGTGCGAATAATGCGAACTGCGCGGCATCGCGAACTGGTTGTTGAGCCAGGTGTCGTAGGTGCTCGCCGTCAGCGCGGTGATTTCCGCTTCGGTCGGGCCGAAGCTGGCCTGGCTCAGGAAGCGCGAAGCCTGTTCCGGCGTCGGCTTGCCGCCGGGTGTCGGCGGCGGCGGTCGCGGTCGCGAAGCGTCGGCGATCGCGGCGGATTCGCTGCTGCCGCGCTCGGTCGCGGTGCAACCGGCCAGGAAAGTGACGAGCAGCGCCGACAGCAATGCGACGCGATGCAAAGCGGGGCCATGCATGGGGGGCTCCTTCACGGCGCCCGTTCGGGGGAACGGGCTGGCGCTGGACGGGGGGACAGGATCACGCCGTGCCGTGCGTCACTAATATGCCTCTCTGCCTTCCGCGATGTGTGAAGGCCATCACAGAAACGGCGTGAAGACACGCCGCGACAGCGGGTTTTGCTCAGGGTGCGGGGCTGCCCGCCGTATCGCCGTGCTTCGCTTCGCCTGTCGTCCCGGCATCGGCGCCGGTTTGCATGCGATCGAATTCGGCCAGGGGACTTTCCGCCGGGCAGGTGCGATCGGGGAAACCGAATTCCTTGCGCAGGTCCAGGCCGCAGTCGTTCAAGCCGCCGAGCTGGTCCTGCGAGCCGCGGCAGCGGCGATCGAAGGCGAGCACGAAAGCGTCGCGACGGTTGACGAAATCCTCGCCGCATTTGCGCATCAGGCGCAGGCGATCAAGGTCGTCCTGGGCCGGATTGGCGCCATCGAGCCCGTATCGCTTGAGTTCGTCGGCGGTCAGCAGGCGCAGGCTGCGATTGGGCACGGCCATCATCAGGTCGGCGACGGCCACGGCGGCGCCATTGCGTTCGAGATAGGCGCGCACGCGGTCGTAGACCACGCGCAGTTCGGCGTTGAGTTCGGCGCGCGTGCTGGCGGTGGAGCTCATGCGGATGATGCGATGGATGCCCACGCGGCCGGCGATGCGGCGCGTATCGCCGGCGCTGAGGATGAATACGCAGGCGCTATGGCATTGCGAACCTTCGCGCACCCAGATCGTCCAGCGCGATTCGGCGATGAAATCGCCGGCGCGAATCGCATCCTCGACCTGGCCGCCGGTCGAGTCGATGTCCAGCACGCGTTTGTCGATGCCGAGCTCGTCGGCCACGCGCGTGATGCGTTCGACCAGCGCGGTGAAGTCGGCGCCGATGTGGCCGTGGTAGCGCAGGCGCAGCACGCCCGCTTCGCGGCAGGGCTGCAGCGCTTCGCTCAATGCCTTGCGATCGAGCGCGGTCAAGGGCAGGCCATCGCCCTTGGCTTCGTAGTCCAGCTCGCAGCTCAGCCAGGCGTTGCCTTCCGGCAACTCGATCGGCGACCAGTCGATGCGGGCGTTCTGGCGCGAGGCGGTCGCGTCGGTCGCACCGCCGTTCTTCACCGGTGCGGTGCTGATGGCGCCGCCTTCGAGCGTGTCGGATTCGACGATCTGTATCGGCGTCGTCTTTTTCGGCGGCGGCGGTTCGGGCTGGCAGGCGGCCAAGGAGAGCGCAGCGAAGGCGAGAACGGCGAGTCGGCGAAAACTGGGCATCGGCGCGGTACGAAGGGGTGTTGCGGCCGGTGCCGGCCGCCGCTGTTCGCAGCATACCGGCTTGCAGCCGCGCTGTGCTCGCGCGAGGGGCCGGGGTTGTGCGGGATTCAGCCCGGCCGGCGCAAAAAGAACGGCCGCCTTGCGGCGGCCGTCCGTCCAGCGGAATGGCGTCGGACTTACTTCGTGGTCGCGCCGTCCAGGCCGCGGCGCTTGAGTAGCGGTTCGACGTTCGGCTCGCGGCCGGCGAAGTCGTGGAAGAGCTTCATCGCATCCGCGCTGCCGCCCTGCGAGAGCAGGGTCTTGCGGAAATGGTCGCCGTTCGCGCGGGTGAGGCCGCCGTTCTGCTTGAACCACTCGACACTGTCGGCATCGAGCACTTCGCTCCAGATATAGGCGTAGTAACCGGCCGCGTAGCCGCCCATGATGTGGCTGAAGTAGGTCGTGCGGTAGCGCGGCGGAACGGCCGCGAAATCGATGCCGTCCTGGGCCAGCGCCTTCGCTTCGTACGCGATCACGCCATCGGCGCCCGGCACCTGCGACGCCGGCAACTGGTGCCAGCGCTGGTCGAGCATGGCGGCGCCGAGGTACTCGGTGGTGGTGAAACCCTGGTTGAACTTGGAACTGGCCAGCACCTTGTCCAGCAGTTCCTTCGGCATCGGCGCGCCGGTCTGGTAATGCTTGGCGTAGTTGGCCAGCACCGACGGCCAGTCGGCCCACATCTCGTTGACCTGGGACGGGTACTCGACGAAATCGCGCGGCACGCTGGTGCCGGTGAAGTAGGGGTACTTCACGTTCGAGAACATGCCGTGCAGCGCGTGTCCGAACTCGTGGAACATCGTCGTGACCTCATCCCAGGTCAGCAGCGTCGGCTGGCCGTCGGCCGGCTTCGGGATGTTGAGATGGTTGGCGACCACCGGCAGGTAACCGGTCATCGCCGACTGGTCCACGTAGGTGTTCATCCAGGCGCCGCCGCGCTTGGAATCGCGGGCGTACATGTCCGAGATGAAGATCGCCAGCTGCTTGCCGTCGCGGTCGAACACGTCGAACACGCGCACGGACGGTTCGTACACCGGCAGGTCCTTGCGCTCCTTGAACGTCAGGCCGTACAGCTGGTTGGCCGCGTAGAACACGCCATCCTGCTGCACGTGGTCGAGTTCCAGGTAGGGCTTGAGCTGCGATTCGTCGAAGTTGTAGCGCTCCTGGCGCACCTTCTCGGTGTAGTAGGCCCAATCCCAGGATTGCAATGCGAAGCTCGGCTGGCCCTTGGCCTTCTGCTCGCGATCGATCAGCGCCTGGATGTCGGCCGCTTCACGACGGGCGTTGGCCACGGCCGCGGGGGCGAGCTTGCCGAGCATGGCGTTGACGGCCTCGGGCGTTTTCGCCGTCTGGTTGCCGAGGCTGTAGGCGGCATAGTTCGGATAACCGAGCATCTGCGCCACTTGCGCGCGCAGCGTCAACACGCGCGAAACCAGGGCGGTGTTGTCGTAGGCATTGCCGCGGCTGCCGCGCGCGAGCGAAGCGGCCATGACGCGCTGGCGCAGCGCACGATTCTCCAGGTGCGGCAGGATGGCCGGGTTGCTGAAGTTGTTGAGCTTGAGCAGGTATTTGCCCTGCATGCCGGCAGCGCGGGTCTGCGCCGCCTGCGCGTTGGCGAGCGCCTTGCGCGTGGCGTCCGTCGAGCCCGCCTTGTCGGCTTCCTGCGCGGCGGCGAGCGCCTTGGCAGCGGCAGCGATGGCGTTCTCGGCCGCCTTGGCCGCCGTGGCGATCTGATCTTCCGACATGCCGGCGAGTTCCGCCTTGGTATCGACCACGACCGCGGAGTCGTTCACTTCGGCCAGCACGTTCTGGCTGAACTTGGTGCCGAGCTCGGCCAGTTCCGCGTTGATCTGCTTGAGCTTGGCCTGGTCCGCGGCGGACAGCAGGGCGCCGGAACGGACGAAGTCGTCGTAGTACTTTTCGACCAGGCGCAGGTCTTCGGCGTCGTAACCGGCGCCGGCGCGGGCGTCGTAAAGCGCCTTCACGCGGGCGAACAGTTTTGGATTGAGGTTGATGGCGTCGCGGTGCGCGGCGAACTTCGCCGAGTAGTCGGACTGGATCTTGTCGCGCGCCGGATTCGTGTCCGCGCCGACGAGATTGAAGAACACCGACAGCGCGCGCGACAGGATGGCGCCGGATTTTTCCATCGGCACGATGGTGTTGGCGAAGGTCGGCTTGGCCGGATCGTTGGCGATCGCCTCCATTTCGGCGAGCTGCTGGCTCATGCCGGCATCGAAGGCGGGCGCGAAGTCGCTGTCCTTGATCTTGTCGAACGCCGGGTAATGCAGCGGCAGGGTGCTGTCGGCGTAGAAGGGGTTGCTGGCGGGCAGGGTGGTCATCGGGGGCATGGCGGCGGACTGGGCGAAAACGGGGCCGGAGAAGGCGATGCCGGCGGCGATGAGCAGGACGAGCGGTTTCTTGGACATGGTGGTTCCGTTCAGGGTCGGAGGAAGGGCAGGGCCCAACCCTCCGACGCTAAACCTCGCGGTCGGGATCGGCATGTGCCGAAAGGCGGGAAAACCGGGTTGGGAATCGCCCCTGTCGCCCCGATAATAGCCCGATGAAAAAGACCTCCGACGACCAGGGCTTCCAGTTCCCGGGCGTATTCGAAATCAGCGCCATGGGCCCGGCCGATGCCGGGCTTGAAGCCGCCGTGCCGACCCTGCTGGTCGAGGCCGGCCTGACGGTCGTCGCCGAGACCGTGCGAACCCGGCCGTCCAGCGCCGGGCGTTACATCTCGGTTGCCGTCAGTTTCCGGGCCGAATCGCGGGCCGATTACGAGACTGCGCATAACGCCCTGCGTGCGCATCCGGAGATCAAGTGGACGCTGTAGCGTCCTCGCCCTGGACGATCCGCGAGCTCGGGCGACAGCCGTTCGAGCGCGTCTGGGCCGCGATGGAGGCCTATACCGATCAGCGCGGCGATACCGGCGACGATGAGTTGTGGCTGGTCGAGCACGATCCGGTCTTCACGCTGGGCCAGGCCGGCAAGCCCGAACATGTGCTGGCGCCGGGCGATATCCCGGTCGTGCGCACCAACCGCGGCGGCCAGGTGACCTACCACGGCCCCGGGCAGATCGTGGCCTATCCGCTGGTGGACCTGCGGCGGCGCGGGCTGGGCGTGCGCGAATTCGTCCATCGCATCGAGCAGGCCCTGATCGACACGATGGCGCACTGGGGCCTTCACGCCGAACGGCGCGAGGGCGCGCCGGGCGTCTATGTCGGCGGCGACAAAGTCGGCGCGCTCGGCCTGCGCGTCCGCCATGGCTGCAGCTTCCATGGCCTGGCGTTCAATATCGGCATGGACCTGGAGCCTTTCCACCGCATCAATCCCTGCGGTTACGCCGGCCTGCGGGTGACCTCGCTGCTAGAATTGGGCGGCCCCGGCGATCCCGGCCAGGTAAAGCCGGTGCTGGTGGATGCGCTGTCGCGACAACTCGCACTGCATCCCCGGCATACCAACGAGATGCCGGGCCTCTTGAACGCCGTTTCCCTCACTGCCTGAGCCGCCGATGTCGTCGACCGAATCCGCCCCCAAGAGCATTCCCCTCGCGGTGATTCCCTCTCTGCAGGAAGGCGCCAAGCAACTGGGCGAAGACAAGATCGCGCGCAGCCCGGTGAAATTCGACGAATCGGCGCCGGTACTGCGCAAGCCGAGCTGGATCCGCGTGCGCATCCCGGCCGGCAATGCCGTGCAGAAGCTCAAGTCCAAGTTGCGCGAGAACCGTCTGGTGACCGTGTGCGAGGAAGCGAGCTGCCCGAACATCCACGAGTGCTTCAGCCACGGCACCGCCACCTTCATGATCCTCGGCGAGGTCTGCACGCGGCGCTGCTCGTTCTGCGATGTCGCGCACGGCCGGCCGAAACCGACGGACATGCAGGAGCCGTTCAACCTCGCGCGCACGATCTCCGAC
>CAYWHO010000015.1:15718-19009 GCA_964458195.1 uncultured Arenimonas sp. | reverse complement strand
TGATGCCGACCTACGGCATCCAGTTCATCATCGCCTTCGCAGCTGCCTTGTTGTTCCGGGCCAACCTCACCGTCATGGCCGGCCTGCAACTGATCAACAATCCGCTGACGGCAGCCCCGATCTATCTGGCCACCGATTTCACCGGCATGTGGCTGATCTCCGAAACCGGGGTCGGCTATGGCCTGAACACGGTCGGCACCCATTTCAACGCGTTGATCATCGGCGCCGTCGTCTGCGGTCTGGCCCTGGCCACGGGAGTAGACCTGGCTTGGCGTGGCCTGACCTGGGAAGCCGGCCGTTTCCGCCGCCGCCGCCTGGCCTTGTCGGCTCTGCCGCCCACCTCCTGAGACCTCCGGAAAGCAGCCCGGCTGCCTTGGGGCCGGGCCCGCCCCGGGGACCTCACCTACGCAGTGGTATGGCGGTTAAACATCCATTAAAGTGAAGGCTCTAACCGGTCGCGCAGACGGCCGGAGGCGGACCGACAGGACCGCGGGGGAAAGGGGCAGGGCCGGGAGAGGCAATACCGGCGAGAGTCGCCATTCGTCCGATCGGTGGTCCGGAACATTTCCATCCCTGATCAGGAGTTCGTTATGCCTCGCAAACATCGTTTGACCGCAGCACTTGTCCTGGCGCTTGCCGGCATCTCGACCGCCTCGGCGCAGGAATTCAGCAACGTCATCAGCTTCGGCGACAGCCTCACCGATGCGGGCAACGTCGGCAACGTCGACGGCAATCCCGCGACGCTGCCGGGCAGCAGCTTCACCACGAACCCCGATCCTGTGTATGCGCAGGTTCTCGCCGCCGCCTTCGGTTACAACCAGACCTATTCCACCGCCGGCGGCAGCAACTACGCTTTCGGCGGCGCCTGCGTGCGCGCCAATGTTGCCGGCGCGCCGCCCGCGGGCTTCACCTGCGCGTTGTCGCCGAGCTCGTTCTCGCTGACCTCGCAGCTCACCGGCTATCTTGCCGCCAATGGCGGCCAGGCCGACGGCAACGCGCTCTACACCATGTGGGGCGGCGCCAACGACATCTTCACCTACGCCGGTCTGGCCGGTGGCGGCTTCATCACCCCGACGCAGGCGCAGCAGCTGACAGGCCTGTCGGCGCAGACCATGGGCGGTCTGGTCGGCACGCTGCAGAACGCCGGCGCCAACTACATCGTCGTGCTCAACCTGCCCGACCTCGGCCTGACCCCGCAGGCGATCGCCTCCGGCCCGAGTGCGCAGGCTTCGCTGTCCGGCCTCGGCTTCGTCTACAACAGCACGCTCGACGGCGTGATCGCCACCCTCGGCGACGGCATCATCCCGATCGACGTGTACGGCCTGTTCAACGAGATCGTCGCCGACCCGGGCACCTACGGATTCACCAACGTGACCGGCACCGCCTGCGGAGCATTGTCGGGTTCGCTGGCCTGCGGTCCGGCCGGCGATCCGAACTATCCGCTGCATTACGCCAGCGGCACCAACAGCACCTGGTTGTTCGCCGACGGCGTGCATCCGACCGGCGCTGCGCACGCGATGCTGGCCAGCGTCGTGTATTCCACCATCGTCGCGCCGGGCCAGGTTTCGCTGGCGGCCGAAGCGCCGCTGGCGGCTTACGACGACCATGGCACCACGATCAACAGCCACATCTTCCAGGCCAAGAACGGCGGCGAAACCGGCGACACGGAATTCTTCGCCAACCTGCAGTACGGCAAGCAGGACCTGAATGCCAGTGCGAATACGATGGCGGCGGAGAACGACGTCTGGACGCTGACCGCTGGCCTCGACTATCGCATGAGCGATAGCTTCAGCCTCGGCGCTGCGTTGAGCGTCAACTCCTCCGACGGCGACTTCGCCAACGGCGGCGGCATCGACGCCATCGAGGCCATGGGTTCGGTCTTCGGCGTATGGAATTTCGGCGGCGGCTACATCGACGTCGTCGCCACCATCGGCAGCAGCAGCCTGGACATCGAGCGTGAGATCGTGCTCGGGCCGGCCGTGCGCACCGAAACCGGCAGCACCAGCGCCTTGCATTACGGCTTCGAACTCGGCGGCGGTTACGTGTTCGAATCGGGCGCCATCAAGCACGGTCCGTTCCTGAGCGCGACCTGGCAGCGTGTCGAGATGGACGGTTACACCGAGGACAGCAATACCTCTTCCTCGATGTGGTTCGGCGACGTCGAACGCGAGTCCCTGGTCGGCCGCATCGGCTACCAGCTTGCCGGTTCCGGCAAGCTCGGCGAAAGCTATGTGCGCCCGTACTTGCGCCTGGCCTATGCCTCCGAGAGCGAAGACAACACGACTTACGTGCAGGCCGGATCGGCCACGCTCAACGGCCACTTCACCATGGCCGGCTTCACGCCGTCGGGCGATTGGTACGAGGCCGAAGCCGGCGTCGCCTTCAGCATCGGCGACAGCGGCGAGCTGCTGGTCAGCTACCGCGGCCGCTTCAACGACGATACGCAGGATCGCGGCGCGCTGAACATCGGCTACCGCCATTCCTTCGGTGCGGCGCCTGCCCCGGTCGAACAGCCGAAGGCCGAGGAGCCGGCGCAGACCTGCTCGGATCTCGACGACGACGGCGATGGCGTCAGCAACTGCGACGACAAGTGCCCGACCTCGGAAGCCGGCCAGGCCGTCGGTCCGGACGGCTGCGCCGTGCCGCTGACGATCGACCTGCGCGGCGTGAACTTCGATTTCGACAAGGACACGCTGCGTCCGGAATCGATCGCGATCCTCGACGAGGCCGTCTCGATCCTCGGCAAGTACGACCAGCTGCGTGTCGAAGTCGCCGGCCACACCGACGCCATCGGTACCGATGCCTATAACCAGGGCTTGTCCGAACGCCGCGCCAAGGCGGTGTATGACTACCTGACCAGCCACGGTATCGACGCCTCGCGCCTGACCGGTCCGAACGGTTTTGGCGAAAGCCGTCCGATCGCGCCGAACACCAATGCCGATGGTTCCGACAATCCGGAAGGCCGTGCCCGCAACCGTCGCACCGAGCTGAACGTGCAGAACTGATCCAGGCACCATGCGACACCAAAACGCCGCCTTCGGGCGGCGTTTTTTTGTGGGAACCCGGCATCGGAATGACCGGGAGACGATCAGGCCGTCGTTCCTGGCCGACGAATTCGGCTCGATGCCTGCGCCGTAGGTTCCCTTGCGCCTTTGCGGATGCATTGGGCCTCGGGGGAGATCCGCGATATCACATCGCAGTGGCGTGACTGATGGGAGCGCCAGACTTTCGCGGCGAAGCGGCGGCCGTGCGTGTCCCTGGGACGCGGCGCTGCCTGCAGGCGCACAGGGA
>CAYWHO010000015.1:0-15618 GCA_964458195.1 uncultured Arenimonas sp. | reverse complement strand
CCAGGCAAAAACAAACCGCGCCGAAGCGCGGTTTGTCGTATCGCTCGGCGAAGTCGCGTGGCCTGATCAGGCCGCGGCGTCCTTCAGCTTCTTCAGCGGGCGCACCTTCACCTTGACGGTGGCCGGCTTGGCGGCGAACCACTGCTCTTCCTTGGTGAACGGGTTGATGCCCTTGCGCTTGGGCTTGGCCGGCACGTTGACCACGGTGATCTTCAGCAGGCCCGGCAGGGTGAAGGAACCGGCGCCTTTCTTGCTGACCGAACCGGCGACGGCGCCTTCCAGTGCGGCGAGCACGGCGCGCACGTCGCGCGCGGCGACGTTAGTGGCTTCGCAGAGGTTTGCAACGAGACCCGACTTGCTCAGGGCAGTCTTGATCGGCTTGGCGGGACCGGCCTTGGCCGGGGCTTTCTTGGCAGCTTTCTTGGGGGCTTTCTTTGCTTTGCTCATGGGCGCTGTGCCTGGATGATTTGGAATGGGATGTAGCCGGGCGCCCTTCGGCGCACCGACAGCGCGACTGTAGGACACGCGAAGCTTGCCGCCAAGTGTTTTTTTGCGTTTTGTGCAAAAAAACACGGGAAAAACCGCTTCGCCTATTTTTCGACCAGGACGATGGCCGCTTCCGCCAGCACTTTTCCGTTCGCCTGCAACTGCAGTCGGTGCGCGCCCGGAAAGAGCGTGCGGGTCGTGACCGGTCGGAACGAGTGCGTTTTTTTCAGCCGGCGGAACTCGCCGGCAGCGAGGTTCAGCGTCCAGCCCTTGAATACCTTGGCCGACGTGCCGCCGTTCGACTTGACGTAGTGCACGAGGTAATCGATCGCAAGTGATTGAGATTGCCGGGCCTGCGAACGCAGATCGACCTGCAGTTGAAGCGTTTCGCCGATGCGCAGACGCTTGGGCGTCACCCGGAAACTCGCTTCGCCCTTGAACGCGCGGCCAAGCCCCCAGGCTTTCAGCGTGGGGGCATGGCCTTGCTTGATCAGCGTGCGGCTGGCATGCCGCAGCAGGGCACGGCGTTGTTGGCTGGCGCCGGGCAGGTGTTCCTGCAGCCAGGCGGCGACCCGTTCCGGATGATCCTTGGCGATGTCGTTGAGGTGATTGGCGACGCTGCGTCGCACATAGGCGCTGCCGTCGTCCTGCAGGGCGCGCAGCAGCGGCAGCGTGGGCGAGGGATCGGCGATCAGCGGTTTGAGCTGCAGGCCCCAGGGCAGGCGCGGGCGGCTGCCCTCGCTGACGAGACGGCGCACATGCGCGCTCGGATCGCGCGTCCAGGTCTGCAATGTGCGGAACACCACATCCGGATGGCGCAGCAGGATCGGCCGGATCGCGAACTCGGCGGTGAAGCGCCGCGTCAGCGCATGCAATGCGATCAGAGCACGCTCTGGCGAGCCGATGCCGCGGCGAGCAATGTACTCGCCCAGCGGCCAGCAGATCCAGCCGGCGAGACCGTCCTGCGCGGTGCGAAAGCCCAACCCATCGCCTTCGCCAGGCGGGCCTAGCGAAGTTTCGATGAGGCCGGCAGCACGATCGAAATCTTCCGGCAGGAACGCCTCCAGCGCATCGGCGACCTGCATCGCGCGGGCCTTGAATTCGAGCGCATCCAGACCGGACAGGGCCTGTTTTTCGAAACCGCGGCGATCGAAATCGCGCCAGACGCGTTGCAGGTGGAAGCCGGCCTCGCGAATGCGCGTGCGGTCGATCAGCAGCTTGAAGGCATCGGCCATGCGCCTGGGCTCAGCCGCCAGGCCGCCACAGATCCACGGCGAAATCGGTCTCGTAAGGCGGCACGTTGCATTCGATCACGTCGCTGGGCGCGATCTTCATCGTCAGTCCGACGATGTCGGCGCGCACCGGCATCCGGTAGCGTTGCCGGTCCACCAGCACGGCCGCGTGCACGGCGGCAGGCCGCTGGCCGGCGAGCCATTCGAACACGCGCATCAGCGAGAACCCTTGGTAGAGCACGTCGTCCACGACGATCACGCGGCAACCGACCAGATGCGCATCGGTCGGCGCTTCCAGCCGGGTATCGGGGTGCAGCAGTTCCAGCGTATCGGCATAGCGTTTCACCAGTACGTCGAGCCGGCGGATTTCTGCCCCAGGGGCATGTTCGCGCAGGCGCGCGTACAGGCGATCGGCCAGCGGCGCGCCCCGGCGCAGCATGCCAAGCAGGACCGTTGGCGTGCCGTCGAGCAGGTTAGCCGCCTGCCGCGCCATGTCGTCGATGACCGGCGCCAGTTGCTCGGCGGAGTAGAGGCGGAAGCGGTCGTCGTTCATGACGGCTCCAATGAAGAGAGTGCCCAAGGCTAGCGCAGATCGGGGCGCCTGCGCGGACGCGCGTGGCGAATCCTGGCTCGTTGCAATGCTTGACGGCGCCCAGGGCCGTGCGGACGATGAGAACCGGTTTCCATTGCCGGGACGTACTCGCCACTCCCTATGAGTCCGACCGCGGGCCTGTTCGCGCTTTCTCTCGCCACTACGCTTCCCTGCGTTCTCGTGACGGTTACACACGCCGCCGACGGCCGAGCGCTGGAAACCAGCGGATGGCAGCCGTTGGAGGCGGGCGTGGCCTGGCGGGCGAGCTTGGTCGAGGAGCCGGCGCGCGACAAGCGCGAAGGCGAGCCGGTCGGCAATGTCGGTGTGCCGCGCAACGACAATCCGCGCAAGCTCGTGATCGAAGTCACGGCGGAAGGCGCGGGCACCGTATCTCGCCGCGAAGAGATCGTCGTTCCCAGCGAAACCTTGTCGGGCGATCCATGCTCGGTGAATCGCCTGGAGGGCCTCTCGACGGAAGGGCGC
Source organism: uncultured Arenimonas sp. (assembly GCA_964458195.1). Classification (GTDB taxonomy): domain Bacteria; phylum Pseudomonadota; class Gammaproteobacteria; order Xanthomonadales; family Xanthomonadaceae; genus Arenimonas. Next base: position 12,825 of record CAYWHO010000015.1, on the reverse strand, counting down.
GTGCTCGTTTTCGCCATGGTGCGCGAGTTCGCCTGTGGCGCGGGCTCTAGCGTCAGCACGACCTATCGTATCGAGGTCGATAACGAGCGATCGCGCATCGTTGCCCTCACGTATGCCAGCGCCTCCCGCGATGCGGTGTGGACGGTGGACATTGAATACCTCGAGGGCCGAATGACGGTCAGCGACGAATCGCCGGACGCCGATCCGGACATGCCGCAGAAGATCCTGAAGATCTCCGATGAGCCGCCGCTACTTGCGCCGCAGTCGCTGATGTCGTGCCTGCCGCCGTTGCGGGGGCCGGATGTGATGCGTTGCGGGCACCCATGAGCGGACGCCGATCATGTCGACGTGCAGGTTGGCTGCTGACCTGGCGGTGGCCGTACTGCTCGCGGGCAAAGTTGGCGGCGTCTTCATGACTGCGTAGATCGTCGATTCTGACGGATGCCCCCTTCCTGGCGTCGCGGTGCGTGCAGACAGCATGCGCGTCGCGCTCGACCGTCACGCTGGGCCGCAGCCTTGCCTGCACTACTCCGCGCGCGTTTTCAGCATGGCATCGGCCTGCTCATAGGCCATGCGCGCCATGCCCGCGGGTTCCGGCCGTGACACGCCGGGCTGCTTCGGCGCGATGATCAATGCCGCGACGATCTGGCCGGCGAACCAGTCGCGCAGGGTGATGTTGGAAAAGGTATCTCGGGGGTCGACGTTCATGGGGGCCTCGGCAATCGCAACGATGGCCGCGCCGAGGGGACGTCATGCCATGCGCGGCATCGTCCAGAGGGGCGGGGGAGCGAACAGCCTACCCGGCTTTGCGCAAGCCAGCGTGACGCCGGATGCCCGACGCCTACATCGCCCCGTGGCAGCGTTTGTATTTCTTGCCGCTGCCGCAGGGGCAAAGCGCGTTGCGTTCGGTGGTCTGGCCGCGGCGTACCGGTTCGCGTGGGGTCGCGTCCTCGATGCGTTGCTGGTGCAGGTCGTTGAGCATGCCGGGCAGGCTGGCGACGATCTCCATGCGCTCCTTGTAGCTCGTCCTTTCCGGCGGGTCGCCCGGTTCGACTTCGATGTCGCCGGTGGCGAGCTGTTCGAGCAGGGCGAAGATCTCGTCGACCCAGTCGTGCTTTTCCAGCCATTGTTGCCAGGCATCGCCGCGCAGTTCGACCGCCCGGAAGAAACCGTGTGCCCAGTCGTGGCCGATGTCGAGATCGTCGGGATGGTCGCCATCGGGGTTTTCCGGCAGCCACATCAACGGCGACAGATGCTCGGGCAAGTCTTCGTCGCCGTGGCGCACGCGCGCCACGCAGCCGTTCCAGTGGCCGAGCAACAGGCGCTGCACCTCGGCGAATTCGTCGTCGCTGTCCCAGCGCGGTGGCTTCGGTCCCCAGACCAGCGGCTGCCATTCGCTGGCCGGTACCTGGTCGGGACTCACCGCCAGCGCGGACAGGAAACCATCGAGCGCCTCGAGATTGAAACCCTGGAAGGGCACGGCGCGCTGATCGAGCAGATCGCCGAGGCGTTCGATGCCGGCATCATCGAGATAGGGGGGCGGATTCATGCGGATTTTCCGGAGGACGAAAGCCGCATTATCCGCGCATCCACGTGCGTTTCGCGAATTCAGTAGCCAGCGGGCGGCTTCTTCGGCGGCGTCTGCGTCGGACGCACGGGGGGCCGCGGCGGTTCGGGAGCCGGCGGCGGGCGCGTGGACGAGGGGCGCACACCCGGAGGTTTCGCAGGCGCGGGTTTCGTCGGTGTCGGCGCCGGCACGGCCGGCGTTGTCGAAGGCTTGCAGCGCTGGCAGGTGGCTTCGTCGAACTGGCCCTGCAACCGGTTCAGCAAGTCCTGCTGCGTGGCGAGAAGGCGCGTGTATTGCTCGCTCAAGCCTTCGAGATAGGTCGCCAGCGCCTCCCATTCGGCCATGTGCGGAATCAGCGCCATCATCTGCATCGCCTCCTTGCTGACGATGCCGAGCTCGACGAGATTGGAAGCGGTATTGATGACGCCGACCGTCTTGCCCCCGAGCCGAGTAAGCCGCCCCAGGCGCGAGGCGGGCATGCGGTTGAGGTTCAGGCGGCGCTGCCATTCGGGACGCATGGCCGTGCGCAGTTCCTTGGGCCGCTTGTCGATGACGTCGGCCAGCAGGTCCAGGCTGGTCTGCGAGCCGGCGAAGAAGAGTTCGCCGCCGCCGGTGGCGATCATCGCTTCGCCAGGCGTGTTGCGGCCCTGCAGCCGGGCGAATTCGCGGCGCATCGTCGTCACCGCCGCGCGGATGTCGCGCGCCATGTCGTCCAGGTGCTCCTGGCGTCGCTGCGTGCTGGCGCGCAATCGCGCCAACTCTTCGGCGGCGCTGGAGAACCCGCCGCGCTCGCAGGCCCGGGCATAACCTTCCGCGCGATGCGCATAACCGCGGGAGCGCCGCAGCGCGTCCTGGAAGAAGACGTCCCGGTACTGGTTGGCGAGCATTTCGTCGACGATCTGCCGGCTCTCGTTCAGCACCGGCGTGTCGTAGGGATGCTTCGGACGGTAGGTCGGTCCCTCGGGCATCGGCAGCGCCCATTGCGCCGCCGGATCGAACAACCAGGGCCGGAAGATCGTGTCGACGCCGGCGTCGATCACCCCGCCGATATTCGATTGCGTCGCCTTCAGGATGTCGTGCACGCCGGCGAGGAATCCCGTGGGCGGTGCGGGCGCGGGCGTCGGGTTCGGCCCGGCCGATGCGGTGCTTGCCTGGAACAGCAGCACCAAGATCGCAGGCATGAGGGCGCGCCTAGCGTCCATCGCCGGCCTCCAGTTCCGCCTTGATGCCCTGCTCGAGCGTGTCGAACGCCACACTCGTATCGACGATGTCGCCGCGCTCGAACGTTTCGCAGGAAGGTTCTTCCGTCGTCGCGGCGACGGCGATGCGCGGCGCGGCGTCCAGGGGCGAGAACAATCGCTGTTTCGCGCGTTCGATGGCCGCCTTCGCCGCGACCACCGCCTGCTGGCGCAGGGTTTCGGCTTCCGCCGCCAATTGCGCGCGTTGCGGTTCCGCGCCGGCGCGCGCGGCGGCCGAAGGCAGCGTGCCCAGGCTGTCGTCGATCGCCATGCGTTCGCCGAGCTTGCGCGCCTGTTGCGCGTACAGTTCGGCCGAACGCGTCAGATCGGCATCGATGCGATCTTCTTCCTGCCGCCACCGCCTCACGCCGGCGGCGAGGTAGTCGAGATCGGCCGTCGTCGCGGCGCGACCATTGCGTACCCGGGCCAGGGAGCTGCGCAACGCGTCCAGATGCGCGTCGTAGAACGCCTGCGCGCTGTTCCAGTTCAGATAGACCGTGTTGTCGCCCCAGGACGAGGCGTATTGCATGGCGCGCGGATACACGTCCGCTTTCCGGAACAGCCGCTCGAGATAGGCGGCGCCATCGTAATAGCGGCCGCTGGCCTCGCTGCGTTGCGCCTGCAGTTCGGCGATCAGGGCCTCGATCCGCGTCGCGGCCTGGGCGGTCGGTACGGCACCGCCTTTCGCCGGCGTCGCCATCGCAGGCAGGGCGAAGGACAGCATGGCTGCGAGCGCCAGCGATCGGAAACAGCGCAGCGACGGCATGCGGCACCTCCTTCGCGCATCCGGCAGGACCGGACCGGAAATCATTCTGCTCCCGGCCTCCGCTGCCGTCCATCGTGCGGGACAGGGTCGTTCGCCAGGTACGGCCAGCCGTTACCGCCGGTCGCCTTCATCCGTCGTAGTCGCCGCTGCTCCTGCGCCGAAGTTCGCCGGCGTTGTCGCCGAAGCGAAGAGGCGGCTCAGTCGAGCGCGTCGAACTCGTCGTCCGATAGCGCGATGAAACTCCAGAACGGACGCTGCCGCGCCGCCCATTCGGCACTGACCGACTGCAGCACTTCCATCGCCGCCTTGAAATCCTCGACGCCGTCGCGGCGCAGGCGTTCGCTGTGTTCGATCAGCAGCACCAGGCCGAGCGTATCGCCGGGTCGCAGCTCGGCCAAGACATCGGCGAAAGCGTCCCAGTTGAAGCCGAAATGCGGCGGAAAATGCAGGGCCTCGGCGAAACGACGCAACAACCCGTTTTTTTCGCGCACGCCGTGCAAATCGATCGCGAGGCAGGGGAACTGGTTCACGGCCGCGGCTTCGCGCAGTTCGTCGATGTCGGCCTGCGGCAGGAAGTACACGCCGGCGTCTTCGTATCGCGTCAGCAGTCCATCGAACCAAAGCAGGCTCATGGCAAGGCCTCGATGCGGCGGAAGGATTCGTAGTGATCGTCGGTGTACCAGAACTCACGCGGCGGATCGCCGCCGGCGACGATGCGGCGCGCGCCACGATGCGACAGTCCCGGCGTGGGCACGGTGTATTCGTGGTAGTACCCGCGGCGCTGCTTCGGCAGACGGCCCTCGAAGTTGCCGAAGACCACGCCGTCGCGATCGTAGGGATAGGGACCGCCGGCGCGGATCAGGCGCAGGGTTTCCAGCGCCTCGGCAGGCAGAGCGTCGCGGTCGTCGGCGGTGTCGTGTTCGGTTCGAGCCTCCGGCGCCGACGTCGTGCGATCGTCTGCAACGGACGGGAGCGTCGCCGTATCTGACGACGGCGACGGCGCGGGCAGGGGTTCGCGCGTCCCGCGCGAGGACCACCATGCCACCGCCAGCATGATGCCCAGCAACAGCAGCCAATGAGCGGGAGTTCGTCGCATGCGTGCGGGTGGTTTCGCGCCGGAAACAGGGGGTTGCCGCACAGTTTGCCCGAAGCCTGGCTTTTCGGCCTATCTTCCGCTCCGACCTGCGGCTACTCTCGCGGTTTGCCTGACGGGGAGCGAGTGCTGATGTCGCCTTGGATTCGTCGAATGCTATGGGGCAGCGCCGCCGCGTTGCTGGTCGTGGGTCTGGGCACGCAGGCGCAGATGGCAGCCAAGCCGGCCGTGACGGCGCCGATACCTGTCACGCAGGACGGTACCGAAGCGCCGGCAGCCGATGCGGAGATTCCGTTCGCTTCGCCGCGCGCGGCGGCGGTGGACGTTCCGAGCGCGGCGGGCGCCTGGGGCGGCGAACGCACGGGCACGGAAACGACGCTGTCCGACCGCGTGGTCGACTACGTCATCCAGGCCAAGCTCGACCCGGTCAAGCACACGATCGACGGCAGCCAACGCATGACCTGGCGCAACCGCAGCGATCGCGAGATACGTACCGTCTATCTGCATACCTATCTCAATGCCTTCGAAGGCCCCGGCAGCACCTACATGAGCGAACAGCGCGTGCCCGGCTTCGGTTCGCGCGATCGCATCGACATCGAGGACGGCGATTGGGGTTACATCGATCTGCGTTCGGTCAGCCAGGGCGGCAAGAAGGTCGCCTGGCGCTATGTGCAGCCCGACGGCGGTCCGTCCACCGATCGCACCGTCGTTCGCTTCGATCTGCCCGAGCCGGTCGCGGCCGGCGCCAGCACGACGATCGACGTTTCCTTCTTCGACCAATTGCCGCGCGCCGTGGCGCGCTCGGGCCATGTGGGCAGCTTCCACCTCGTCGCGCAATGGTTCCCCAAGATGGGCGTGCTCGAACTGCCGGGCGAACGCGGCGCCACCACGCCGCGCTGGAACGTGCATGAGTATCACGTCAACAGCGAGTTCTACGCCGATTTCGGCAGCTACGACGTCAGCCTGACGGTGCCGAAAGGCTATACCGTGGGCGCCACCGGCGAAGAGGTCGGTGCGCCGGCCGAAAAAAATGGCCTGGTCACGCATCGTTTCGTGCAGGGCGACGTGCACGACTTCGCCTGGACCGCCGACAACCGCACGGCCAAGCCGCTGGTCGGCCAGTACCGCGGTGCCGGCAGCCCGGTGGTCACGGTGAAAGTGCTGTTTCCGCCGGAATACGCGGCGGCGGCGGCCTCCTCGCTGCAAGCCACGCTCGATTCGCTGAAGTATTTTTCGGAAACGCTCGGCCCCTATCCGTACAAGACGGTGACGGTGGTCGTGCCGCCCTACAACGGCGACGGCGCCGCCGGCATGGAATATCCGACCTTCTTCACCGCCGATGCCGTGTCCGAAGTGGTGGAGGGCACGTTGAGCCAGTACATCATCGAGTTCGTCAACATCCACGAATTCGGCCATGGGTACTTCTACGGCATCCTCGGCTCGAACGAATTCGAGGAACCGATGCTGGATGAAGGCCTGAACGAATACTGGGATTCGCGCATGCTGCGCGAACGTGGGCAGGGCCTGGAGCTCACGACGCCGCTACTGAAGCGTATTGGCGTGGGAGCGCACCTGCCGGCCTTCGACATGGAGCGCATCGGCGCCAGCGTGCTCGAACCGGCCGATGGCGTCGGCTACAACTCCTGGGATCGTTTCTCCAGCCGCAGCTACGGCACGGTGTATTCGCGCACCACGACCGTGATGCGCGACCTGGAGGAGCAGATCGGCAAGCAGACGATGGAGCGCGCGTTCAAGGAATACTACCGGCGCTGGCGTTTCCGCCATCCGTCGATCGCGGACCTGCGCGAAACGCTGGCTGAAGTGTCCGGTCAGCGCGCGCTGGTCGAACAGGTGTTCGCGCAGCAGGTGTATGCGGTGCAGAAGGTGGACGACCGCATCGTCCTGTTCGAAAGCGCGGAAGAGTTGCCCAGGCCGGGTACCGACCTGGTCGAAGGCCGCCGCGTCGTGCGTACCAGCGAGCAGGTCGAAAAGGAAATCGCCGATACCCGCACCGCCTGGAAGAAGAAGCATCCGGCCGCGGCCGACAAGCAGGGCGGGCCCTATCCGTATCGCACCGTCGTCAACCTGCGTCGGGCCGGCGCCGCCGTACCGCAGGTGCTGGAAGTGACCTTCGCCGACGGCAGCCGCAAGACGGTGCGCTTCGACGATGCGCGTCGCTGGCAACGTTTCGTCTGGACCACGCCGACGAAGGCGGTCTCGGCGGTGCTCGATCCCGGCCGCAAGCACTATCTCGATGCGAACCAGTTGGACAACACCCGCACCCTCAAGGCCGACGGCCGCGCCTCGCGGCGCTGGAGCCTGGATGTGGCGGCGGCCTTGCAGAACTTCTACTCGTTGGTGGGCACGCTATGAACGCACAGAACAGGACTTCGGGTTTCGGCGCGTTCTGGTACGGAGCGTTCGGCGCCCTGCAGTGGCGGCTGTTGCTGCTGTGGGTGCTCGGCCTGTGCCTGCCGACGGCGATCGTCGCGATCCCGTTCTGGCGCGCGCTGGCGGGGCAGGTCGACTACTCGGTACGCGCCGGCGAGTGGGCCACGCGGCTCGACGTCGGTGCGCTCTACGACCTGATCGCGGCGATGCAGCAGGCCGGCTACACGCTCAATAGTGGCTTCCTGCTCGGCCTGGTGGTCACGGCCCTGCTCTCACCATGGCTGACCGGCATGAGCGTGGTGGCTGCGCGCTCGCCGCGACCGCTCGGTTTTTCGGCCTTGTTGCAGACGGGCCTTGGCGAATACGGACGCATGTTCCGCCTGATGCTCTGGTCGGTGTTGCCGATGGGTCTGGCCCTCGCTGCGATCGCCGGCATGATGTCCTGGTCGGCAGGCAAGGCCGAGCAGGCCGTGCTCGAGTCGGCGGCCGAACGCGCCGGCTGGATCGCGCTGCTGGTCGGCGGTTTCGCTTTCGTGCTGATGCATGCGACGGTGGAGGCGGCGCGCGCGCAGTTCGCTGCCGATGCGCAGTTGCGCTCGGCCATTCGCGCCTGGTGGCGCGGCTTGAAGCTGGTCGTCCGCCGCCCGTTCTCGACCCTGGGCGTGTACGTTCTGCTCACGGCGCTGGGTCTGCTGCTCGCGGCGCTATTCGCCTGGGGCCGAATCAACGTCTTGCCGCTGGGGGCGATGGGCATCTTCTTCGGCCTGTTGCTGACCCAGGCCGGAAGCGCGGCCCTGGGCTGGATGCGCAGCGCAAGACTATTTGCGCTGATGAAACTGGTCGCGCGCTGAGCGATCAGCACTCCCTCTTCCTGCGAGTGGGGCGAGGGTTGGGGTGAGGAGCGAGCTTCGGCCGTGCTGGGCTTGTCAGCCCAGCCTACGAAGCTGATTCTCCCAAACAAGGAAGAAGGCCGCGGCTTGCGCCGCGGCCTTCGTGTTTGCCACGCCGCGATTACTTGCGCGCTTTCAGGATGTCGGCGAGGCGGTCGGGCGTGTTCGGAATGCGCTCGAGATGCGGGTAGCGCAGGCCGTCCTTGTAGACGATGGTTACCGTGTCGATGCGGTCGAGGTTGTTGACCAGCAGCACGATGGGCTTGCCGGACTTCTGCCCGTCGATCACCGCCTGTTTCAGGCGGTCGGCGTTCGCCGCCTCGCCGTTGACCGCGACCAGGGTCTGTCCCGAGGCGAGGCCGGCCTTGAAGGCGGGGCTGTTCCACAGTACGTCGCCGAGCTTGTTGTCCTTGCCCAGGCTCAGGCCCAATGAATAAGTGAAATCGCTGCCGCCGAAGCGCGAGGATTTGCCCTGCTTGTCGTTGTAGACCAGCTTCCAGCCGCTGCGCGCGAGACCGTCGAGTGGCGCCCCGGGGCCGTGGCTGTCGATGCGCGCGCGCAGGAAAGGCAGCCAGTCGTGCGCCTGCACGCCGTTGAGCACCTGCGCGACTTCCTCGATCGTGTAACCGAGCGGGCGCACGCGGCCGTTTTCGACGCCGAAGAAAGCGCGGGCGAAATCGTCGAGCGAACGCTTGCCGCCGCTCTTCTCGCGAATCAGGCTGTCGACGTCGAGCCAGACCAGCTGGCCTTCGGAATAGTAGTCTTCGCCGCGCTGCCAGCTGCGCCAGCCCATCGGGCCGCGATCGGTGATGATGGGCTGCCAGGTCGTGTCCTCGAGATCGCGCCAGGCGCGGCCTTCGCGGTGTTCGTAGCTGGCGGCGACCGAGGCGATGCTGTCGCGAACCTGTTCGGCATCGAGCAGCCCGGCGCGCGCCGCCAGCACGTAACCCCAATATTGCGTCTGGCCTTCGTACACCCACAGCAGCGTGTTCTGCATCGGCACGTTGTAGTTCGGCGTGATCAGGTCGGCGCCGCGGCGGAACTTGCCGTTCCACGAATGCGTGTACTCGTGCGCGAGCAGGTCGCGCGCACCGCTCTTGTCGTCGGTGAAGTAATCGGTGCCCACGCCGTTCTCGCTCGACTGATGATGTTCGAGGCCGATGCCGGAGAACCGGTTCGACAGCGCCAGCAGGAAGTCGTAGTGGGCGAAATGGCGCGAGCCGTACAGCTTGTCGGCCTGCCGCACCAGCTCGCGGTGCTTGGCGATGAACTCGGGTTTGGCTTCCAGCGCTTCCGGCGTGTCGGCCACCACGTTCAGGCGCACCGGCACCTTGCCGCCCGGATCGAGGTCGAACTGCTGGTAGTGCTTGCCGGCGAACAGCGGCGAATCGACCAGCATCTCCAGATCCAGGGGCTTGAAACTGACGTCGCCGCCGGTTTGCGACGCGACTTCCAGTGCGCTGCCGAACTTCCAGCCGACCGGCAGCTTGACCTTCGGTTCGACCTGGATCGCGCGGGCGGCATGCCCGGCCGGATACAGCAGCAGGGCATTCCACTGCAGACCGACGATTTCGGGCGTGACGACGATGCGGCCCTGGTTGCGTTCGGTCGGCGACAGGAACTGGAATTCGACGCGCAGCGTGTCCACGCCTTCCGGCACGCGCAGGTTGAAGCGGTAAACGTCCAGCGGGTCTCGTTTCCAGCCGATGTTCTGCCCGTTGCCGCTGAGCATCAGGCCGGCGAGTTGCACGATCGGCCCTTCCGGCGAATGGCCGCCCGGCAACCACTTCGGATACTGCAGCGTCATCGGGCCGGGACGCACCGGTATTTCCTGCGTCACGCGGATGATGCGACGGCTCAGGTCGGTGGCATCGACCGCGACTTTCATCGTGCCGGGGTAGGGCGCTTCGGAGACGGCGGTTTCGTCCGCCTGCGCGGAAGCGGTGGCGATCGCGAGGGCGATGAAGGCGCTGAGGGCGAGGCGACGCGGCTTGGACATGGGCTTCGGTCCCGGAGGAAAGCGCCGAGCATCGCATGCAGCGACAACCTGCTGGGGTGCAGGAAGTCACGGTCGCGGCCGCGACCGCGCAAGAATTGCGTATTGGGTCACGTGCCGTCGTTACAATTGCCCGCCCCGTTCGCGAGTCGTCCCGTGTCCCGTGTCCTGATCGTCCTCCTGGTCCTGTTCCTGTCGCCCGCCGCCCTGGCGGAGAAGCGGCCCGATCTCGCGCGCCTGTACGCCAGCGTCGGGCAGAAGGCCGACCAGCCGCCGGTGATCCTGATTCCGGGGTTGATGGGCTCGACCCTGATCGACCGGAGCACCGGCAAGGAATTCTGGCCCGGTTCGATCGGCGCGCTGGCGTTCAGCGATTATCGCGGTCTCGCGCAGATGAGCGAGGAGGATCGCGAAGGCGAAGGCCTGGTGCCGGGCGACCTGTTCTACGGCGTCGCCGGCGTCGATTTCTATTCCGACCTGACCGATACGCTGGAGCAGGTCGGCCGTTTCCGCCGTGCGCAACCGGGCGAGGCGGTGCAGGGCGACGGCGATCGTCGCCGTTACTACGTCTTCAACTACGACTGGCGCAAGAGCAACGTGCAGACGGCGGTGAAGCTGCACGAGCTGATCGAGCAGGTCCGTCGCGACTACGGCGACCCGAAGCTGAAGGTCGACATCGTCGCGCACAGCAACGGCGGCCTGATCGCCAGCTACTACCTGCGCTACGGACCGCGCGACGTGCTCGGCGAAAGCGATCCGCAGCCCTGGAGCGAAGGCGAGCAACGCGTGCGCCGCCTGTTGCTGCTCGGTACGCCGATGCTCGGTTCGGTCAAGAGCGTCGAGCGCCTGATGTACGGCATGCGCATCGCCTTGCGGGTGATCCCGGTCGAGGTGATGGCGACGATCTCGACGCCGTTCGAGGCCTTGCCGAACCCGGCCCTGCATCCGATCGTGGACACGCAGGGCAATACGATCGCGCTCGACCTGTTCGATCCGCAGCTATGGCGGGCGCGGCGCTGGTCGGTGTTCTCGGACGAAGTGATGGCGCGCGTGCGCGATTCGGCCGCAACGCCCGAAGCCGGCGAAGCGGCGGTGCTGGCGCTGCAGGGGCAATTCGAACGCAACCTCGTGCGCGCCGGGCAGTTCCTGCAAGCGCTGAACCGGCCGATGCCGGGCAAGGTGGACATCGCGGTCTATGGCGGCGACTGCCAGATGACGGCCTCGCGCGCGATGCTGGTCGAAACCGGGTCGGTGTCCGAGCTGATCTTCCGGCCGGCCGAAACCGCGCGCACCCGGATCGACACGCCCGGCAAGAAGAAGGGCGCGGAACGGATCGACTACGAAGGCCTGCTGGCCGAGCCCGGCGATGGCCTGGTCACGCGCACCTCGCAGCTCGGCCGTGCGCCGGAGCGCAACGGCCATTCCGGACAGGGGTTCCACTTCTTCGACGATCCGCAGACGATGTTCCTCTGCGCCTCGCATGCCTCCCTGACCGGCAACCCCAATTTCCAGGACAACCTGCTGTATTTCCTGCTGGTCCGCTGAGCCGGTCCGGCCGGGAAGGCGGTGGAGGGGCTGCTGCTAAAGCCTGCGCCATTCGGTCTAGAATGCCGGCATGAAGGAATTGCGCGACCTCCTGATCGATTGCCGCATCGAGTTGCGCAAACTCGTGCGCGATTTCCAGAAGACGGAAATCTGCGAAAGGCTGGACCTCGCCATCCAGACGGTGACGCAGATGCAGGCGTCGCCGGCGAAAGCCGAGAAGGCCAGGGAAGAGTCCGACAACGAAAATCCCGCCCCCAGCGTCAAGAGCGCGACCACCAACCAGGTCGGTCTCGCCTGGCAGACCGCCGCCCGCGATCTGAAGTTCAGCGACCCGCCCTTGTACGAGCGCCTGAGCGAGAAGGTCATGCGCCTGCTCGAACAGAAGACGATGGTCGATCCGGTGACCGAGCTCAAGCAGCTCGGCGACGAACTGGCCGCCGTGCGCGCCAAGAGTTTCGCCGACGCCAAGCTGCGCACGGCGCTGGAGAACGAACGCGACACCTTGCTCGGCGCCCTGGCCATCGCCGTGCCCCAGCTCACCGATAGCGGCGATCGCATCGGCGTGGCGCTGGCGCGCATCGATTGGTTGATCCAGCACGGCGCCGCCAAGCCCGCCGCCAGCGGTGGCGGCGGTTCCGCCGCGCCCGCCGGCCCGCCGCCGGAAGGCCCGATGCCGACACCGGAAATCCTGAAGGCCGTGGCCGACGGGTTGCGCCCTTTCAGCAAGGAGCAGCGCGAATGGTCGGTGGGCGAGGCCATGGTGCTCTCGGGCTTCCAGTACACGCCGGTCGAGCTGATCGAGAAGGGCGACGCGCATATCGCACGCATCATCGTCGATGCGCGCAAGTAATCCCGCTTTCCCGGAGGCCGGCATGGCGCGTTGGTTGAAATCGCTCCTGTTCTCGCTCGCCTTGTTGTCGTTGGCCGGCTGCAACTTCCGTCCGAGCGAGCTGGCGATGCGCCAGGCCATCACCGACCACGTGGCGACGGCTGAGGATTATCCGCTGCGTTTCATGAAATCGGAGAACTTCCGTTTCCGCGACCTGCAGAAAGTGCCGGACGACGAGCGCCAACTCTGGCGCGTGCATGCCGAGTTCGATTTCACCTACACCGCCGACGGCAAGACCATCGTGGCTGCCCTGCGGGAAAAATCGAAGGCCGAACAGGAGAAGGCCAAGCGCCGCGCCGATACCGCGCTGGAAAAACTGGCGCTGGCCGCGGCGGCCGCGTTGTCGCGGCACGGCACCGAGCAGCGTTTCGAGACGGTGAAGATCGGCGACAAGGACAGCTACGCCGGCGATTTCACCCTGGTGCGCAACGACGGCGGCGGCTGGCGCGT
>CAYWHO010000014.1:5836-19353 GCA_964458195.1 uncultured Arenimonas sp. | reverse complement strand
GCCGCGCTGGATCTGCCGGGCTCGACCGAACGTTTCGCCAGCGAGCAGAACATGGTCGAACTCGGCTTCCTGCCGGCGCCGACCTCGGACCACAACCCGGGCGCTTATCCGGTCGGCTTCACTCGCAGCAAGGATGCGAAGGGACAGTTCTGGGTCGGCCTGGGGTGTGCGGCATGTCACACCGGCGAGATCCACTACGGCGACGTGAAGTACCGCATCGACGGCGCCCCGGGCCTGATCGACTTCACCGCGTTCGAGGCGGGCGTGATCCGCAGCCTCAGCGCCACGCTCGCCGATCCGGCGAAATTCGACCGCTTCGCGCGCACGCTCGGCGCCGACCAGGGCAAGGCGCGCCAGGACCTGCAGAACCAGATGGTGTCCATCGCGCAATCGCTCGATGCCCTGCACCGCATCAACGAGTCCGAACTCGACTACGGCCACGGCCGTCTCGATGCCTTCGGCCAGATCTTCAACGCGGTCGCGGTCAACGGCATCGGCCTGCCCGAAAACGCCCGCGAACCGAACGCGCCGGTGAGTTTCCCGGCGCTGTGGTCGGCTTCGCACCTGGACCTGGTGCAATGGAACGGTTCGGCGCCGAACGCGGGCCCCGGCCCGCTGCTGCAGAATGTCACCACGGCGCTGGCGGTGTACGGTAGCGTGGACCTGCGCAAGAAGGCGGGCCTGGGTTACGACTCGAGCGTGGACTTCGCCGAACTCGGCGCCCTGCAGGACCGCTACTACCAGCTCAAGTCGCCGCAATGGCCGGCCGCGTTCGGCGCGATCGATGCGGCGAAAGCCGGGCGCGGTGCGGCCCTGTACGCGCAGCAGTGCCAGTCCTGCCACGCGCTGTCGATGCGCGACGACGGCAAGCGCCAGTTGAAGACGGTGATGGTGGACGTGGACGATATCGGCACCGATCCGCGCATGGCGCGCAATTTCCTCGCCGGCAAGGTGAAGACCGGCATGCTCAAGGGGCGCAAGCAGGCGGTGTTGGCGGGCCCGGTCTTCGGCAACGAAGCGCGCAGCATCGATGTCGTCGTGCATGCCGCCATCGGCGCGACCTTGCGCCATCCGCTCAGCGCGGCGAAGGACGCGATCGGCAGTTACCACAAGACGATCAAGGCCGGCATCGACCAGCATCCCGACCATTACAAGGCGCGACCGCTCGACGGCATCTGGGCCAGCGCGCCCTATCTGCACAATGGTTCGGTGCCGACCCTGGCCGACCTGCTGTTGCCGGAAGCGCAGCGACCGGCGCGTTTCGTCGTCGGCAACCGCATGTTCGATCCGCAGCGCGTCGGTTACGTCAGCGACGGCGAAGGCCCGGGGCGCTTCGTCTTCGACACCAGCCTGACCGGCAACCGCAATACCGGGCATCTGTACGGCACCGCGCTCGATGCCGCGCAGCGCGCGGACCTGCTCGAATACCTGAAATCGCTCTGATCGCCCGCGCCGCTCAGGCCGAAACCAGGGCCGGCGGTGCGTCGCTGCCGGCCAGGCGCAGCGTTTCGAACCACGCGGCGATGCCCTCATAACGCTGGCCCTGCAGGGCGGCGAGCACCGTTTCGCGCGCCAGCCAGCGATAGGCCTCGAACTGCGCCTCGGTGAAGAACTGGTCGGCCGTCGATTCGTTCGGGAAACTCGGGCTCTTGCGCTGGTAGGCGAGCACGTCGGCGCTGACGGCGCCGTGCATGCAAGTCTTGAAATACAGCAGCTGGCCGCGACTGCCGTCGGCGTAGAGGATTTCGCCGAAGCGCCAGGGCCGCACCGGCTCGTCCGCGCGCAGGGTCAGCCGCACCTGGGCGCCGAAATCCACCCGTACCTTTTCGATCATGTTGCCGAGGTCGGCGTAACTCGCGTTCGGGTCGGAACCGGCATCGACCGAGATGATGTAAGGCACGCGACGGCGAATCAGTTCGTACACGCCGAGGTTCTCGAACTGGCCGCCGTCGGACAGGTGGATGTCGCGCCAGCGCTCGTCCAGGCGCATGCCCAGCAGTTCGCGGAAGATCTTCGTCCACCAGCCCGGCAAGGGCAGCGCGCGCCAGGCTTCGGGATTGGGATTGATCGCCCAGTAGCCGAGCCGCAGGTTCAGCAAGGCCATCAGGAAGCTGAGCGAACGATTCTTCGTCTGCGGCGAATCCGGATCGACCGCCGCGCCGGCGATCGCCGTCGCCGTGGCCACGCGCGCGTCCGAATCCTCGTTGTCGAAGGCATCGCCCCAGCCGGTCGCGGTGCTGCCGAAACGCAGCGGCGTGAAGGCGAAGCAGGCGCCTTCGCGCGCACGCCGGCGCTCGTCCGGCGAGGTCTTGGTGTTCAAGGTGCTGCAGATCAGGTGGAAGGGCGCGCCGGTCGCCGGCAACACGTCCGAACAGCGGAAGTTGCCGGGGTTCGCCTCGGGCTTCGCGGCGACGATGGGCATCATCGCCTGGCGCAAGCGGTCGCGGTAATAGCTGTGGATGGACACCGCGTTCAGGCTGCACCAGGTGCCGAGCAGCAGGGAGATCGCCAGCAAGGCCAGGAAGGATTGCGAACGCAGGGTGTCGATGTGCGCGGCGACGGCATAGGCCAGCACGAAGATGCCGTAAACCAGCAACGCCAGCGCGACGCGCGCCAGCCGCTGTCCGTTCAAGGTGCCCTTGGACTGGCCGCGCCAGAAAGCCGCGAGACCCGACACGACGGCGCCGATCGAGGTCAGCGACGCACCGTCGCCCTGCATGGACGACGGCCCCCAGCGCGCCAGCGCCAGGTCGATCCAATGCGCGGTGACGGGGATCAAACCGATCACCATCAACACCGCGCCGATCGTCAGCAGGACGCCGAGCGCGACGCGCATGCGATCGACCTTCTCCGGCGCATGCAGGCCGTAACGCGTGGCGACCATGGCGAAATACATCGCCAGCAAGGGCCAGGCGGCGAAACACGCCAGCGAGGCGGCGCACAGCAGCAGGTAGCCGTCGTGCGCCGGCGGCAGCGGCCAGAGCTCATGCAGTTGCGGCCATTCCAGGTGCAGGAACTGCAGGGTCATCACGTCGGTGATGGCGATCAGCGGCGCGGTCAGCACCAGCACGTTGAGAAAGACGGCCGCGAAGATCGAGGCCAGCAGGGTCATGATGGAGAAACCCTTCTGCGCGATCAGGTACTGCACGTGCCGGCGCAGCCAGTCGAGCGCGGTGCCATGGCCCTTGGCCAGCGGCGCGGCGAAGGTCGGCCCGGCGCCGCGCGGCAGTTGCGCGCGCAGCCAGCTGTAGGCGCAGGCGATGTAGCCGCCGCCGGACACCGAACTGAGGCAATCGACGCGGCGCATCAGGCCGGTCGATTCCAGCGCCTCGAGCACGCCGAGGTTGAACACCGCCGAACGGATGCCGCCGCCGGAAAACGCCAGGCCGACTTCGTCGCCGTCCGGTTCCGGCAGGCCTTCGGCCTCGCGGCGCGCGCGCAGCCACTGCCGCTCCTCTTCTTGCACGCGGTCGAAGTCGCGGGTGTATTTCGCGGCGGCTTCGGCGTCGCTCATCGCGAGGCTCCGAGCTTGCAATCGGGACTGCGGAAATCGGCCGGCGTTCCCGGCAGGTCCTGGTGCACCTTCAGGTATTCGATGATGGCGAAGCGCTGCTCGTCGCTGAACAGCGGCCCGATCACGCCGGGCGGCAGCGGATTCTTTTCCGGATCGGCCTTGTGCGCCTGCATCTGTTTCGGGCTGGCGACGAAACCATGGCCGGTATTGCGATTGCCGGCATCGGTGGTGTCGAGCCAGAAGCCGTCCTTCTCGTCCGGGTCGGCCGGCGTGGTGTAGAAGCCCAGGTGCTTGGCGTCGTAGTCGCGGCGGCCGACGAAGAAACGCACGCTGCGCTTTTCCGGCGGCAGCAGCATCTCGTACACGCTAGGCACCGAACCGTTGTGCAGGAAGGGCGGCGTGGCCCAGACGCCCTGCAACGGGCGCGGTTTGTAGCCGGCGATCTGCTGCGGCAGGTCGAGCGCGCCGAAACCCTCCAGGCATTGCTGGGTCGGGTAGTCGATGTTCTCGTCGCGGTAGTACTTGGCCTTCACCATCAGGCCGAGCAGGTTCAGGCCTTCGCCTTCGGTCAACTTGCGCGTATCGAGCGACGCGATCTGCCGTTCGATCGCGTCGGCGGCGCCGTGCACGTCCCAGGACAGTTGCTGCTGCTGGCAGGCGAGGTCGCATTCGAACCCTTCCTGCGGCGCCTGCGTCTTGCCGCGTTCGGAATCGATGCCGAGCGCCTCGAGTTCAGCGGCGATGTCGGCGAAGGCTTGCGTCGGCAGGCTGGGCACCGGATCGGCATCCGGATCGGGATAGGCCAGGGCGAGTTCGGGCAAGCGACCGAGCGGCAGCCCGGCGGCTTCGCGGCCGGCGATCACGCTGACCAGGCGATAACGCGCGTCGCGGGCGAGATCGCGGGTGAACAGCGGCGAGAACACGCCGTGGATTTCCTGCCGCGTGATGCCGGTGGCCGACAGATCGAAACGACGCTCGACGAAAGCCGTGGCTGCCGCGGGATCGGTGCCGATATGCGCCAGCGGCACTACCTCGATCTTCCATTGTTCGGCCGGCGAGGATTTCAGCGGCGCGCCGCTCTGCTGCAGGGCCGCGTCGGCCACGTGCGGGCCGTGGCACATCTGGCAATGCGTATCGAACAGTTCCTTGCCCTGCGCGGCGAGTGCCTGATCGACCTTGCCGAGCAATTCCTCCGGCCACGGCGGCGGCTGCAGGCGCTGCAGGTCGCGTTCGATGCGGTCGAGATTGGCGATATTGACCGAGGTGTCGAAACGCCGGTCCGGCGGCAGCGGATTGCCGTAGGTGTCGGTCAGGCGCAGCACGGCGCCGACGCCGAGCGCTTCGCCGATATTGCGCGCCAGCGGCTGGCGCACCGAACCGTTGTACTGCACCCAGTCGAATTTCCAGATGTTCCACAGGTAGGGATAACTCACCGGCGCGGTGGCGTCCTGGTAATTCTTCGAAACCAGGTGATCGCCGAACACGGTATTGGCGATGCGGCCGAGCGCATCGGTGCGGCCGAAACCTTCGCGCACCGGATAGAGCTGGCGCAGCGGGTTGTTTTGCCCCTGCTTGAGCAGGGACAGCAGCGAGGCGCGGAAGGCATCGCGCAACTGCGATTTCCCGGCCGGATAACGCGGGCCGATCACGCGACGGGCGAAACGGTCGAACTTGAACGGATCGAACAGGGTCTGCGTCATCGACGCGATCAGGGTCGGGCCGAAGGCGCCGCGTTCCATGCTGGTGAAGGCGTGCATGGCCTGGCCGCCGTCGATGCGGATGGCGATGCGCTTGCCGTTCTTCTGCGCATGGATCTCGCCGGTGTGGCAGGCCGCGCAGGTGATGTCGAGCACGTTCTCGCCCAGCGCCGGTTCGTAGTGCTTGGTGAAGCCGACCGGCAACTGGTCGGGATTGGCCGGCGTCGGATGCGGATCGACGATGAAGCGATAGCGCCGCATGTGGTCGGGATCGACGAAGCGCTGCTGGCTGAAAGGCAGTTCGAGATTGACGAACCAGCTGTAGCGCACCGGCGTCATCAACGCGCCCTGCGGCACGGTGGTGCCCTGCGGCGTGTAGTAGTAGGTCTGGCGATCGACGCTGTCGGCGCCCTTGCCCCAGCCCTGGTCGAGATAGACGTATTCGTCTATGGGTTCTTCCGGCGGAATCGAACTCACCGGCCAGAGCACGAAGGCGGCGAAAGCGGTGAAGGCCAGCAGGGCCAGGACCACGGCCGCGATCAGCAAGCGCTTGATCAGCGTGCCCGTCGGCATGGCGAGAAAACGCGCGATCCTACCCGGCCGCGGCGTGGCGGCTTGCGTCGCTTCGGACATCCGATCCCCCGATCAGTTCTTCCCCGGCCGCTACGCTAGCACTGTTGCGCGCGATCGAGAACGGCCGCTGACCGCGATGCGCGACGAGCGGCGCCGATGCGGGCGCATGTTCTATGCTTGTGCGATGGATCACATCGACGCCCCCGACCCGAGTCCCGACGCGCCGCGCCCGGTACCGTCGGCCGATGCGCAACACGATGCGCCGGCAGCGAAGGCGAGCCTGTCGCTGCGCGTCATCGCCCTGCTTGCCGTGCTCGCCGCCTGCTGGGCGGCGGGCGAACTGCTGGTGCCGATCATGCTGGCGATGTTCCTCGCCCTGGTCGCGAACCCGCTCGTCTCGCGCCTGCGCAAACTCTGGATCCCGCGCTGGCTCGGCGCCATGGCCGTCGTGCTCGGCGCGCTTGCGCTGAGCGTCTGGCTCGCCGGCCTGCTGGTCGTGCCGGCGAGCGACTGGATCCGCCAGGCGCCGACGCAGTTGCAGGAAGTCGCGCCGAAGTTCAAGAAACTGATGCGCCAGGTCGACAAGGCCAACCAGGCCGCCGTGTCGTTGGCCAAAGCCGCGGGCGCCGCCCCGGCGCCGGCGGCGCTGGCCGATGCCGACAAACCGCACGCGCCGAACCTGTGGAGCGCGATCGCGCATGCGCCGCGAATGCTCGCCGGCGTCGGTGCCGTCGCACTGCTGACCTACTTCTTCCTCGTTTATGGCGAAGGCTTGCAACGCCAGGCCATCGCCCTGCTGCCGGACCGGCAGCAGAAACACCTGACCAGCGACATCCTCCGGGCGATCGAGACCGAAGTCTCGATCTACGTGCTGACGATCAGCCTGATCAATCTCGTGCTCGGTCTGTTGCTGACCGGCGCCCTGTGGTGGCTGGGCCTGAGCCTGGGCGATGCCCTGCTCTGGGGCACGGCCGCCGCCCTGCTGAACTTCGCGCCCTACATCGGGCCGTTGACCGGCGTGCTCGCCCTGGCCCTGGTCGGCGCGGTGACCTTCGACGAACCCGGACGCATGCTGGCCCCGGCCCTGGTCTTCCTCGGCCTGCATGCGCTCGAATCGCAGTTGATCACGCCGATCGTGCTCGGCCGGCGCATGTCGATCTCGCCACTGGTGCTGCTGCTGTGGCTGATGCTCTGGGGCTGGCTCTGGGGCATCGCCGGCCTGCTGCTGGCGGTGCCGATGCTGGTCTGCTTCAAGATCGTCGCCGAACGCGTGGACGGCTGGCAGGGCTGGGCGAAAGTCATCGAATAGACGGCGGCATCACGGCGCCCGCGTTAGAATAAGCAGGTGATTCCGCCCCCGCGCGCCCTCAGTCTCGATCTCGACGATACGCTCTGGCCCATCTGGCCGGCGATCGAACGCGCGGAAGCCGCGCTCGACGCTTTCCTGCGCGAGCGCTGCCCGCGCACGGCGCAGAAGTATCCGATCGCGGCGATGCGCGCGTTGCGCGACCGCATCGCCAGCGAACATCCGCAGCACGCGCACGATTTCACCCTGCAGCGGCGCCTGTCGCTGGCGCATGCGCTGCGCGATTCGGGCGAAGACGAGATTCACGTCGATACCGCCTTCGACGCCTTCTACGAAGCGCGCAACCGCATCGAGTTCTATCCCGATGCGCTCGACGCGCTCGAACGCCTGGCCCGGCGCTGGCCGATCGCCGCCCTGACCAACGGCAACGCCGACCTGGCGCGCATCGGCATCGCCCACCGCTTCGTCGTTTTCGTCTCGGCGCGCAACGAAGGCCATGCCAAGCCCGATGCGCCGATCTTCCACTCGACCTGCCGCCAGCTCGGCCTCGACGCCGGCGAGGTATTGCATGTCGGCGACGACCCCTGGCTCGACATCGCCGGTGCGCAAGGCGCGGGCCTGCGCACCTGCTGGATCAATCGTCGCGACGAGGCCTGGCCGGAAAGCCTGCCCGCGCCCGACCTGAGTTTCACCACGCTCGCCGCGTTGGCCGACTGGCTCGACGCGCATCATCCGCACAGGGAAACCGCATGAGCCTGCCCGCCTGTTTCGCTCCCGCTTCCGATGTCGCGCAGGCGATTCCGCTGATCGTGCTCGATCGCGGCACGTTTCCCGCCTGGCGCGACGCGCAGGATCAACGCACACGCGTCTGGCTCGAATCGCACGCCTTCACCGGCGTCGCCGGCAGCTTCCTGGCGGTGCCTTCGGCCGACGGCCGGCCCGAGTGCGTGGTCGCCGGCATCGGCGATGCCGACGATCCGCTGGCGTTGGCGCACCTGCCGCAACTGCTGCCGGTCGGCACCTATCGCCTCGCCGCGAATTCGCCGGTGACGGTCGATCCGGCCTTGGCCCTGCTCGGTTGGGGCCTGGGCGCTTATCGTTTCGATCGTTATCTCAAGCAGGGCAAGCCGCTGGCGCGACTGGCGCTGGAAAGCGCCGACGTCGAACAAAGCGAGGCTTTCGCCCTGCTGCGCGCCAGCACGCTCGTGCGCGACCTGGTGAACACACCGACCGAGCACATGGGGCCGGTGGAACTCGAAGCGGTCGCGCTGCGCCTCGCGCACGCCTACGGCGCGCAGTTCGGCAGCATCGTCGGCGACGAATTGCTGGCGCAGAACTTCCCGACCATCCATGCCGTCGGTCGCGCCAGCCATCGCGCCCCGCGCCTGATCGAACTGAACTGGGGCGACGCCGCGCATCCGCACGTGATCGTCGTCGGCAAGGGCGTGTGCTTCGACACCGGCGGCCTGGACATCAAGACCGCCGACGGCATGCGCAACATGAAGAAGGACATGGGCGGCGCCGCGCATGCGCTGGCGCTGGCGCAACTGGTGATGGCGCGACGCCTGCCGGTCCGCCTGACGGTACTGGTGCCGGCGGTCGAGAACGCCATCGCCGGCAATGCTTTCCGTCCCGGCGAAGTCATCGTCACGCGACAGGGCCATAGCGTCGAGATCGACAATACCGACGCCGAAGGCCGCCTGGTGCTTTGCGATGCCCTGGCCTACGCGGCTGAGAAAAAGCCGGCCCTGATCCTCGATTTCGCCACGCTCACCGGCGCGGCCCGCATCGCCCTCGGCCCCGACCTGCCGGCGCTGTACAGCAACGACGACGCCCTGGCGAACCAATTCCTGCAAGCCGGCGAACGCCAGCGCGATCGCGTCTGGCGCATGCCGCTGTGGCGGCCCTACCTGAGCATGCTGAAATCGAACATCGCCGACCTGGCCAACGGCGGTCCGTCGCGCCATGCCGGTTCGATCACGGCGGCGCTCTACCTGGAGCGTTTCGTGCCCGAGAACCAGGCCTGGGCGCATCTGGATCAGTACGCATGGAACGACAGCGAGCGGCCGGGCAAACCCGCCGGCGGCGAAGCCCAGGGCCTGCGCGCAGCGTTCGCCCTGCTCAAGGCGCGCTTCCAGGCCTGAACCGCTGCGCGAACGGCGTGACATTCGTCAGCCGGAGCGCATGACGGCCTGCCCTTCCGCCAAAAAGTGCCTTCCGGCACCTTGTCGCCAAGGCCGCAGCAAGGACAATGCGCCAGTCGTGGCGACGCCATCGCCGCCCCGTGAAATACTTTCGCCCCTGTTGCGACGCGCCGAACCGGAAACCCCATGTCCCACCCGAACGAACTCCTCAACGAGCTCCGCATCGACCGCAGCGCCAAGCAGCAGGCGCCGGAAGGCAGGCCCTGGCTGTGGATCGCCCTGGTTGCGATCGCGCTGGCGGCGATCGTCGCCTCGTATTTCATTTTCGGCCGCGACGAAGCGATCGAGGTGAAAACGGCGACCGCGACGGCCATGCAAGGTAGCGGCGGCAGCGCCTCGGTGCTGGACGCCTCCGGCTACGTCACCGCCCGCCGCATCGCCACCGTGTCGTCGAAGATCACCGGCAAGGTCAAGGAAGTCTTCATCGAAGAAGGCCAACGCGTCGAAGAAGGCGAGGTGCTGGCGCGTCTGGATGCCGCCGATGCCGACGCCCAGCGCGAACTGGCGCAGTCGCAGCTGGCCTCGGCGCAATCGCAACTGGCCGAGGCGCGGGCGCAACTCGTGCTGGCCGATCGCACCCTGGTGCGCCAGCGCGAACTGGCCGAGAAGAAGCTGGTCGCGCAATCGGCGCTCGACGCCGCCGAAGCCGATCGCGCCTCGCGCGCCTCGCGCCTGCAAAGCCTGGAGCGTGCGGTGAAGGTCGCGCGCGACGGCGTCGAGATCTCCGCGCTCGGCGTCGACAACACCGTCATCCGCGCGCCCTTCACCGGCGTGATCGTGGCCAAGGCCGCGCAACCGGGCGAAATGATCTCGCCGATTTCCGGCGGCGGCGGTTCGATCCGCACCGGCATCGGCACCCTGGTGGACATGGATTCGCTGGAAGTGCAGGTGGACGTCAACGAGGCCTACATCGGCCGCGTGCAGCCGAAGATGCCGGTCGAAGCCGTGCTCAACGCCTATCCGGACTGGAAGATCCCGGCCGAGGTCATCGCCATCGTGCCGACCGCCGATCGCAGCAAGGCCACGGTGAAGGTGCGCATCGCGCTCAACCAGAAGGACCCGCGCATCGTGCCCGACATGGGCGTGCGCGTGAGCTTCCTCGAAACCGCGCCGGCGGCCGCGGCGCAGGCCAGCGCGCCGCGCGTGCAGGTTCCGGTCGCGGCCGTGCGCAAGGACGGCGGCCAGGACATCGTTTTCGTGATGAAGGACGGCAAGGCCGAACGCCGCGCGATCAAGGCCGGCGGCACCCTCGGCGACCAGCGCCAGGTGCTGGCCGGCCTCAACGGCGGCGAACAGGTCATCGTCGAAGCGCCCGATACGCTGAAGGAAGGCGACGAAGTACGCCTGGCCGAAACGAAATAAGCGACCGAACACACTCCCACCATCGACAGCGCAATGCGCAACCCCAGAGGCCCGCGATGAGCGAAGAAAGCATGATCAAGG
The DNA here is from genome assembly GCA_964458195.1 of uncultured Arenimonas sp. Lineage (GTDB taxonomy): Bacteria > Pseudomonadota > Gammaproteobacteria > Xanthomonadales > Xanthomonadaceae > Arenimonas. The sequence goes on along the minus strand of CAYWHO010000014.1, from coordinate 8,616 downwards.
TCAGCAACGTCACCAAGTCCTACGAGCGCGGCAAGCAGAAGGTCGAGGTGCTGCACGGCCTGTCGATCGACGTCCCGCGCGGCGATTTCGTCGCCCTGATGGGGCCGTCGGGCTCGGGCAAGACCACCCTGCTCAACCTGATCGGCGGGCTCGACACGCCGAGTTCGGGCGAGATCAGCGTCGGCGGCGAACGCATCGACCGCATGAGCGGCGGCGAGCTGGCGCGCTGGCGCAGCAACAACGTCGGCTTCGTTTTCCAGTTCTACAACCTCATGCCGGTGCTGACGGCCGAGGGCAACGTCGAACTGCCGCTGCTGCTGACCAAGCTGTCCTCGGCCCAGCGCAAGAAGAGCGTGGAAATCGCCCTGACGGTCGTCGGCCTGGCCGACCGCGCCAAGCACAAGCCGCGCGAACTGTCCGGCGGCCAGGAACAGCGCGTGGCCATCGCCCGCGCCATCGTCTCCGATCCGCAGTTGCTGGTCTGCGACGAGCCCACCGGCGATCTCGACCGCAAGACCGCCGACGAGATCCTCAAGCTGCTGCAGGTGCTGAACCGCGAACACGGCAAGACCATCGTGATGGTCACGCACGATCCGCTGGCGGCCGAATACGCCAAGCGCACCCTGCACCTGGACAAGGGCCGCCTGGCCGAACAGGCGCAGGCCTGATGCGCGCCGCGCCGCGGAGGACCCGCTCATGACAAAAACCGGATTCGTCATCGCCAACCTGTTCCGCAAGAAGACCCGCACGGTCCTGACCCTGCTGTCGGTGATCATGGCCTTCGTGCTGTTCGGCCTGCTGCAGTCCCTCAACATGGTGTTCAGCGCCGGCGCCGATTTCGTCGGCGCCACCCGCCTGGTCACCCAGTCGCGCGTGTCGTTCACGCAGTCGCTGCCGATGCGCATGGTGCCCGAGATGGACGCCACGCCCGGCGTGCAGCACGTGATGTACCAGCAGTGGTTCGGCGCGGTGTTCCGCGACGACCCGCAGATCTTCGCCTTCGCCGTCGATCCGCAGCGCCTGCATGCGGTCTATCCGGAATGGGTGATGCCGGAAGAGAACTGGAAAGCCTTCACCGACACCCGCACCGGCATGATCGCCGGCCGCGAACTGGCGAAGAAGTACGGCTGGAAGGTCGGCGACAAGATCCCGATGCAGTCGAACATCTTCCCGCAGAAGAACGGCAGCAAGGACTGGACCTTCGACCTGGTCGGCATCTACGACGGCAAGGACGAGGAGTGGCAGCGCAACACCGCCGGCGGCATGTACATCAACCATGCCTATTTCTCCGAAGCCTCGCTGTTCGGCGGCGGCCTCGGCGGCATCTTCGTGCTCAAGCTCGAGAAGCCGGAGCTGGCGCAGTCGGTCGCCACGGCGGTGGACAAGCGCTACGAGAACTCCGCCGACGAGACCAAGACGCAGACCGAGAAGGACTTCCAGGTCGGCTTCGTCAAGCAGCTCGGCGACATCGGCCTGATCGTGCGCTGGATCCTGTTCGCGGTGTTCTTCACCCTGCTGCTGGTCGTCGGCAACACGATGGCGCAAAGCGTGCGCGAACGCATTCCGGAACTGGCCGTGCTCAAGACGCTCGGTTTCTCCGACGGCAGCGTGCTCGGCTTCGTGCTGGCTGAAACTTTCGCCCTGTGCGCCATCGGCGGCCTGATCGGCCTCGGCATCGCCACCGCGCTCGGCGCCCTGGTGCAGAAGTTCGCCGGCGCGATGCTGCCGCTGGCGATCGACTGGCGCGTCTGGATGGCGGGCGTGGTCGCCATCGTCGCGCTGAGCCTGGCGGTGGGCTTGCTGCCTGCGCTGCGCGCCCGTCGCCTGAAGATCGTCGACGCCCTCGCCGGCCGATAAGGAGAAGCCAACATGTTCAGTCAGATTCTCGCCATCTCCTCGATCAACCTGAAGTCGGTGCCGGAGCGCTGGGCGTCTTCGCTGGTCATCGTCGTCGGCCTCGCCGGCGTCGTCGCCGTCTTCGTCGCCCTGCTGGCGATGGCCCAGGGCTTCCAGGCCACGCTGAAGGACACCGGCCGCACCGACAACGCGATCATCCTGCGCGGCAATTCCGGCGCCGAGCTCAACTCGGGCTTCGGCGGCGACACCGCCACGCTGATCAAGCAGGGCCCGGGCATCCGCAAGGGCGCCGACGGCAAGCCGCTGGCCTCGGGCGAATTGATCGTCATCACCGAGCTGTTCAAGAAAGGCGAAAAGGTCAACGGCGCCAACGTGACCTTGCGCGGCGTCGAGCAGCCCTCGTTCGCGCTGCGCCCGCAGTTGAAGATCGTCGAAGGCCGTTCGTTCAAGCCGGGCTTGCGCGAAATAATCGTTGGCGCCGGCGTGACGCGCCAGTTCGATGGCGTCGAGGTCGGACAGACCCTGCGCATGCGCGGTTCGGAATGGAAGGTCGTCGGCAAGTTCGAAGCCGGCGACGCCAACGACAGCGAGCTATGGGCCGATGCCGGCAGCGCGCAGTCGGCCTTCAACCGCGGCAACGGCTTCAGCGCAGTGCGCGTCGGCCTCGAATCGCCGGAGTCGTTGCAGACCTTGAAGGATGCGCTGACCTCGGATCCGCGGCTGACGGTCGAAGTGCTGCAGGAACAGGCCTATTACAGTTCGCAGACCAAGCAGTTCCGCGGCATGATCATGGGCTTGGCCGGCGTGGTGACCTTCATCATGGGCCTGGGCGCGATCTTCGCCGCATTGAACACGATGTACGCGGCGGTGGCGGCGCGCGGCAAGGAAATCGCCACGCTGCGCGCGATCGGTTTCGGCGGCGG
>CAYWHO010000014.1:2706-5736 GCA_964458195.1 uncultured Arenimonas sp. | reverse complement strand
ATCCGCGCGGCGCGCCTGCCGGTGACGACGGCGTTGCGCACGGCCTGAGGCTACGATTCAAGCGGAAGAAAAAGGCCCGGCATCGCCGGGCTTTTTTTCGCCAGCAAGCTGGCTCCTACAGGGTCAGCCGCGCGATTTCGCCCGGGTGATCAGCAGCACGCCGGCGAGGATCACCGCCATCGCGCCGATCACATGCGCATCGACCTTCTCGTCGAGCAGCAACGCGCCGAGCAGCACCGCGATCGGCGGATTGACGTAGGCATAGCTCGTCGCCAGCGCCGGCCGCACGTTCTGCAGCAACCAGACGTAGGCCGAGAAGGCGACGATGGAACCGAACAGGGCCAGGTAGGCTACGGCCAGGGTCGCATGCAGCGGCGGCACGGCATGGATGCGCTCGCCGAGGGCCAGCCCGACGAGATTCATCGCGATGCCGCCGCAAATCATCTGCGCGGCCGTGCTCATGAACGGCGCCGGCAGATCGCGATCGCGGCTCCAGACCGAACCGAAAGCCCAGCTCAGCGGCGCCAGCAAAAGCGCGATCATGCCCGGCAGGCTCGCGCTCGTGCCGCCGCCGACGTTCAACCAGACGACGCCGGCGAAACCGATGCCGAGCCCTATCCATTCCAGGCGGTTCGGATGGCGGCCCTTCAATGCGCTGAACATGCCGGCCCACAGCGGCATCGACGCGACGGCGATCGCGGCCAGGCCGGAGGACACGGTCTTCTCGGCGAAGTTCACCAGGCCGTTGCCGAACAGCAGCATCAGCACACCCATCACCGCCGCGTTCTTCCATTGCGCGCGCGTCGGCGCGGCGTGGCCGCGCCAGCGCAGGAAGGCATAGAAAATCGTGCCGGCGGCGATGAAACGCAGGCCGCCCATCAGGAAGGGCGGATAGCCTTCCAGGCCGATGCGGATGCCGTAATAGGTCGAGCCCCAGATCAGGTAAACGGCGCCGAGCGCGAGCACGAGGCTCAGGCTGCTGCGCGCGGCGGGGGCGGAATCGGTGGTGATGGCGTTCATGGGCCTGCGTATCGCTGAAAGCGTGGCGGGGATGTCACTCGTTGATGTCGAAGTCGCGCTGCGCGGCCATGCGTCCGAGCAACCAGTGCAATCCGGCAAGGTGTTGTTGGTCGTGGCTGCACAGCAGATGGACCAGGCCGCGCAAGGTCGTCGGGCCGTAGCCTTCGAAATCGGCCGGGCGCGCGAGGTCCGTGGCGCTCGCCTGCGACAGCATCTTCACCGTGCGTACGCGGGCGCTGGCGAAATCCGCCAGCACCGCGCCCGCGTCGGCCGCGCTCGCCGCGGAGTAAGCCCGTTGTTCGGCCAGCGCATAGCTGTCGATATCAGCTAGTCGCGGCGCCGTTTCCGCCAGGGTCCGGCCGATGCGCACGTGGTAACCCTCGCGTTCGATGTCGCGCACGTGCAGCAGCTGGCCCAGCGCGGTGAAATGTTCGCTCGGCATGCCGTCCCAGCTCGGCGGCGACCAGGTCGCACGGGCCGCCGGCACCTGGGCGTAGTGCGCCGCCAGCACGGGCGGGAAGGCGGCGAGCGCCGACAGCGCGGTTTCGATCGTCACGGGCGAATCCTCTTGGATTCCGGGCGGCCGCCGCGCGACCGCAAGAAGAAAGCCTATTCCCCGCGCGCGGATGCCGCTTGAAAAAACATGCGCCGGGACGCAAAATTTTTGCGTGACCGGAAAGCCGCTCCAGCTCGACGATTTCGACCATCGCCTGCTCGAACTGCTGCAGCGCGATGCCGATACCACACTGACCCTGCTCGGCGACGCGGTCGGACTGTCGGCGAGCGCGGTGCAGCGGCGCATCAAGCGTTATCGCGAAAGCGGACTGCTGCACCAGATCGCCGTGCTCGATGCCGGGCTGTTGCCGGCGGTCACGCTGGCGGCGGTCTGGGTCACGATGGAGCGCGACAGCTTCCGCCTGCATTCGGCTTTCCGGGCGCGCATGCGCGCCACGGCGGAAGTGCAGCAGTGTTACGCCGTCGCCGGCCAGTGGGACTACCTGGTGATCATCGCGGCGCGCAACGTCGCCCACTACCGCGAGATCGCCGAACGCCTGTTCGTGGATGAAGGCACGGTCAAGCGTTACGAGACGCGCCTGGTGTTCGAACCGGTCAAGATCGGGCTGTCCTTGCCGACGCGTCCGGCCGTTCGCCGCAAGCGCTGACGCTCAGGCGCCGGCTTCGCTGCGCAATACGCGTTCCTTCAACGGCAGTCCCCAGCGATAGCCGCCCAGCGAACCGTCGCCGCGAACGATCCGGTGACAAGGGACCATCACCGCCAGGCGGTTCTGCGCGCAGGCGCGCGCGACGGCACGGGCGGCGCGCGGCACGCCGAGCTGGTCGGCGAGTTCGGCGTAGCTGCGGGTCTGCCCGCGCGGGATCTTCATCAGCGCCTGCCAGACGCGCTGCTGGAAAGCGGTGCCGATCAACTCGAGCGGAACGCGCGCCGACAATCCCTTGAGCGCATCGGCGACCGCGCGCACGCGCGGCGCCAGGAATTCGTCGCGCCCATCCTGCACGCGCACGAGCTCGGCTTGCGGAAATTCCGCGCGCAGTTCCTGGAACAGCGCCTGCTCGTCCTCGCCGAGGGCGACGGCGCAGATGCCGCGCTCGCTGGCGGCGACCAGGGCGCGACCGAGCCCGGTGTCGATCAGGTCCCAGTGGATGCGCATGCCGGCGCCGCCACGGCGATACGCGCCCGGCGGCATGCCGAGGCGGGCGGCTCCGTCTTCGTAAACGCGGCTCGGCGATCCGTAACCGGCGTCGACCAGGGCACGGGTGACGTCGCTCTTGCCGCGCAAGCCACGCTTGAGTTCGCCGAGCTTGACCTGCGCGCGGTATTCGGCCGGCGACAGGCCGTAGGCGGCGCGGAAGCTGCGCTGCAGATGACCGGCGCTGAGGCCGACGCGACGGCCCAGGCTCTCCAGCCCGTGGTCGCCTTCATCCAGCAACTGGCGCGCGCGTTCGAGACGGGGATCGACGGCTTCGGCGGTCTTGGCGGTCTTGTTCATG
>CAYWHO010000014.1:0-2606 GCA_964458195.1 uncultured Arenimonas sp. | reverse complement strand
GCCTCAGTTGCTCCAGACCAGGGCGCGCTTGGTGACCGGCATGACCTGGGCGGCCAACTGCGGATTGCCGCTCAGCAGGCCGATGGCATCGGAGAGCACGAAAGCGCTTTCGCGCAGCAGCGGGTCGGGACGCGACTTCGCCGCTTCTTCCTGCGCCACCTGCTTGCTGACCGAACGTTCGTTCGCCTGCAAACCGTCGTCGCGCTCGTCGTTGCCGGCCACGGTCAGGCCCAGGGCCTTGCGCTGGGCATCGCGCTGCTTGCGCCGCGCTTCGTTGCGATCGCGTTCGGCGCGACGTTCGGCTTCGTTGAGCGAAATGGTCTTCTTCTCGCGTTCGGCGCGGAAACGGGCCACATCCTCGATCAGCCACTGGTATTCCTGGTCCTTGGCCACGCGCGCATCGTGCTGCGTGTCGAGACGCGGCAGCATCGGGCCGAAATTGCCGAGGTTGACGTGGCTGGCGGCGGCGATCTTGCTCGCCGGCAAGGCGTTGTCGTAGGTGCTCTCGCCGAATTCGCTGGCGTCCACCGTGACCGGGAACTGGATGTCGGGCACGACGCCGGCGAACTGCGTGGTGGTGCCGTCGACGCGGAAGAACTGCGCGATCGTCAGCTTCACCTGGCCGAAGCGCTCGTCCTTGCGGCCGGGCCAACGATCGAGATCGATCAGGTTCTGCACCGTGCCCTTGCCGAAGGTCGGTTCGCCGATGATGATGCCGCGGCCGTAGTCCTGGATCGCGGCGGCGAAGATTTCCGAGGCCGAAGCCGAACTACGGTTGACCAGCACGGCGAGCGGCCCGTCCCAGGCGACGCCGGGGTCCTTGTCGCGCTCGACGCTGATGCGTCCGCCGGATTCGCGCACCTGCACGACCGGGCCGCGATCGACGAAGAGACCGGCGAGTTCGACCGCTTCGACCAGCGAACCGCCGCCGTTGTCGCGCAGGTCCATCACGATGCCGTCGACTTTCGCCGCGCGCAGTTCGCCGAGCAGGCGGGCGACGTCGGTGGTGGCCGAGCGCGCGTCCGGATCGCCGCGGCGCGCGGCTTCGAAATCGAGGTAGAAGCCCGGCAGTTCGATCACGCCGATGCGGCGGCCGCCGGCGTCGATGATCTTCTTGCTGGCGGCCTGTTCCTCGAGCTTGACCTTGTCGCGCACCAGCGACACGAGCTTGTGCGCGCCGTCGGTGCCGGCGTCGGCCGGGATCACGTCGAGACGGACCTTGGTGCCCTTCTTGCCGCGGATCAGGTCGACGACGTCGTCGATGCGCCAGCCGACCACGTCGGTCATCGGGCCGCTGTCGCCCTGGCCGACGGCGACCACGCGATCGCCGACCTGCACCTTGCCGGATTTCGAGGCCGGACCGCCGGGCACGATGGTGCGGATCACGACGAATTCTTCCTGACGCTGCAGCACCGCGCCGATGCCTTCCAGCGACAGGCGCATCGTCATGTTGAAGTTTTCGGCGCTGCGCGGACTCATGTAGCTGGTATGCGGATCGATCGAAGTCGCGTACGCGTTCATGAAGCTCTCGAACACGTCGTCGCCGCGCAGTTCGTGCACGCGGCTGGCGAGCTGGGCGTAGCGTTTGTCGAGCGTCTTGCGGATCTCGTCCTGGCTGCGGCCGGCGAGCTTCAGGCGGAGCATGTCGTTCTTGACATACTTGCGCCACAGCTCGTTGAGCTCGTTGCCGTCGGCGGCCCAGGCGGCGTGCTCGCGGTCATAGACCCAGCTTTCCTTCGCCGACAGGTCCATCGGCTTGGCCAGCAGGCTGCGCGCGTAGGCGACGCGCTGGTCGACGCGCTGCACGTAGGTGCCGAAGATGTCGTAGGGCGCGCGCAGGTTCTGGCTCTTGATCGAATCGTCGAGCGTGTCGCGGTAGGGCTCGAAACGGCGGATGTCGGCCTGGGTGAAGAACAGCTTCTCGCCGTCCAGCGATTCGAGGTAGCGGCGGAAGATGTCGTTCGAGAGCTGGTCGTCCAGCGGCGCCGAACGATAGGCATATCGGCTGTCGGACAGCAGGCCGTACACCAGGCGCGCCGCAGCGCCCTGCGCTTCCGTGGCGGCCATCGGCTGGGTTGCGGTGGCCGCCGTGGCGGGTGCCGGCGCATTGCTGGCGGCGAGGGCCAGCGTCAAGGGCAGCAGGGCGGACAGGGCGAGCAGCTTGTTGTTCATCATGGGGTCGGTCCTCTGACCGTGAATCCTGGGTTCGAGCTTGCGCCCGGAATCGCGCGGAAGCCTGTGCCGATGGTACTGTCCGGCGCCTTCAGACGGCCGCTTCGACGAAGCCGGCTTCAGCCGCCATTCGGTCGGCGTGGTAGGAAGACCGCACCATGGGCCCGGAAGCGACGTGGGTGAAACCCAGACCCTCGCCGAGCACCCGAAGTTCCTCGAACTCCTCCGGCGTCCAGTAGCGGATCACCGGATGGTGGTGCAGGGTCGGCTGCAGGTACTGGCCGATCGTGATCATGTCGACATCGTGTTCGCGCAGGTCGCGCAGGGTGGCCAGCACCTGCTCCTTCGTTTCGCCCAGGCCGAGCATGATGCCCGACTTGGTCGGCACGGCCGGATGCTGCGCCTTGAAGCGCTTGAGCAGGTCGAGAGACCAG
>CAYWHO010000013.1:0-19417 GCA_964458195.1 uncultured Arenimonas sp. | reverse complement strand
CCGCGATCCATGACGACGATGCGGTCGGCCTTCAGCACCGTGGCAAGGCGATGGGCGATCACCAGGGTGGTCCGGCCTTCCATCAGGCGCTCCAGGGCCTGCTGCACGGCGCGTTCGCTCTGGGCGTCGAGCGCCGAGGTCGCCTCGTCGAGCAACAGGATCGGCGCGTCCTTGAGCAAGGCGCGGGCGATGGCCAGGCGCTGCTGCTGTCCGCCGGACAAGCGGGCGCCGCGTTCGCCCAACTCGCTGTCGTAGCCATCGGGAAGTTCGCGCAGGAACTCGTGCGCCTCGGCGCTGCGCGCGGCCGTTTCGATCTCGGCGTCGCTGGCGTCGAGCTTGCCGTAACGCAGGTTCTCGCGCGCGGTCGTCGCGAAGATGACAGGATCCTGCGGTACGAGTGCAATGCGCTCGCGCAAGGCCGAGGGATCGAGTTCGCGCAGATCCGCGCCATCGAGCGACACCTGGCCCGATTGCGGGTCGTGGAAGCGCAGCAGCAACTGGAACACCGTGCTCTTGCCGGCGCCGGACGGGCCGACGAGGGCGACGGTTTCGCCGGGCGACACGCGCAGGGAAAAATCCTGCAGCGCCGCCGTATCGGGTCGCGACGGATAGCGGAAAGTCACGCGCTCGAGCTGCAGCTCGCCGCGCAGCGGTTGCGGCAGCGGGCGAGGTTGCGCGGCGATGGCGATGTCGGAGCGTTGGTTGAGCAGGTCGTTGATGCGCTCCATGCCGCCGCCGGCGCGCTGCACTTCGTTCCAGACCTCGGTGAGCGCGCCGACCGAACCGCCGCCGATCATCGCGTACAGCACGAACTGGGCCAGGGTGCCGGCCGTCATCGCCTTGGCCACGACCTGGTGCGCGCCGGCCCAGATCACCAGGATGATCGCGCCGAACACCAGCAGGATGAAGGTGGCCGTCAGCAGGGACTGCAGGCGGATGCGCTTGCGCGCGGCGCGCAGCGAGCGCTGGATGGCTTCGTCGTAGCGCGCGCTTTCGAAAGCTTCTCGGGCATAGCTCTGCACGGTATGCATCGCGCCGATGGTTTCGCCGGCGCGCGCGGTCGCATCGGCGATGCGGTCCTGCGTGTCCTTGGACGCGCCGCGAACGCGGCGTCCGGAGAGCACCAGGGGCAATACGACCAGCGGGATGCCGATCAGCGCGGACGCGGCAAGCTTCGGGCTGGTGACCGCCATCATCACCGCGCTGCCCAGCACGGTGATCGCGCTGCGCAGGGCCACCGAGATGGTGGAGCCCACCATGCCGCGCAGCAGCTCGGTGTCGGCCGCCAGGCGCGAGACCAGTTCGCCGCTGCGCGTACGCTCGAAAAACCCCATGTCCAGCGAGAGCAGGTGCGTGTAAAGCTTCCGGCGCAGGTCGGCGATGACTTTTTCGCCGAGCAGGGAAACGCAGAAGAAACGTGCGGCCGTCGCCAGCGCCAGCACCACCGCCACCAGGAACAGGCCCATGAAGCCGCGATCGATCGTCTCGCCGTGTCCGAAACCCTGATCGATCATGCCCTTGAAGGCCACCGGCAGGTACAGCGTTGCCGCCGAGGAAATGCCGAGCGCGCCGAGCCAGGCCAGCAGCAGGAGCCGGTGCGGGCGCAGGAACGGGAAAAGCCCGCGCAAGGAATTGACGCGTTGGGCCGGCGTGGCGGTGGCGGTATCGGGGGCGACGCTCATCGGGTAGGCGGATCCTGCAGTTCCAGCATGGCCGCGCCCCGGCTGAGGTCGCGCAATCGTTCGGAAACGATAGCCACCATGGTGGCGGGTAGGCGCAAACGCAAGCGCAGGCCGTCTTCGTCGAAGGATTCGTCCAGCTTCTGCGCGCCGGTCTGGGCGAGCAGGGCGTGCACGGCGCCCGAAAGCGCGAAGTCGCAGCGCAAGAGCGCTTCCGTGGTTTCCACGAGTTCGTGCCGGGCCGCGGTGCGCAGGCATTCGGCGGCCGCGCCGCCATAGGCGCGAACCAGGCCGCCGGCGCCGAGATTGATGCCGCCGTACCAGCGCGTGACCACGACCATCACGCGATCCAGGCCTTGCCCTTCGATCGCGGCGAGTATCGGGCGCCCGGCCGTTCCGCCGGGCTCGCCGTCGTCGGAGAAACGATAGTTCTGGCCGATGCGATAGGTCCAGCAGTTGTGGGTGGCGGCCGCATCGGCGACGTCGCGCAGATATGCGAGCGCGTGTTCCGGCGAATCGACCGGGGCGGCCTGGGCTAGGAAGCGGCTCTTCTTGACCTCGAGGACGAAGCGCGCCGGCGCGGCCAGCGTGAACGCAGTCATTGCTTCAACAAGGGCTTCAGGTCGTCCGGCACCGGATATGTCGGGTACTTGGCCACGAACAGGCGCAGGCTTTCGCGCGCGCCGGCGCGGTCGCCTTCCTTCAGACGGGTCCGGACCTTCAACAGCCAGGACTCGGGATAGCGACGCGTATCGGTTTGCACGCGCTGCCGAACCTCTTCCGTGTAGGCATCGGCGCGGGCGGTGGCGGCGCCCAGCGCCGCATTGGAAGCGGGCGCCGGCTGCGCGGCCGCTGCTTTCGCGGCCGCGGCGTCGCGCGCGGGTTCGGCGCGCTGGCGGGCGAGGGCACCGGCCTTCGCCATCTGCTCCTGGGACAATACCGTCGTCGATTCCACCGACTGCACGTCGATCGCATTGATGCTGCCGCTGCCGACGACTTCGGCTTCGGCGACATGTTCGTCCAGTCCGGTTTCGGGAAACGGCATCGGTGCGGCCGGCGCCGGAGGCGGCGCGGCTGGCGCCATCGCCGGCGGTGGCGGCGCGCGCAGCTGCGCCTGCGGCAGGTCGGCTGGCGGGGGCGGCGGCGGAGCCGCGGCCAAGGCATCGCTGGCGCTGCGGTCGCTGAATTCGACCGGCATGCTGTCCTGTTCTTCCATTTCCCGCACGCTGACCGGCGCCGATGCCGGCAGCGAATACGGCGTGGGATTCATCGTGCGCCAAGCCACGCCGATCGCGAAAACGGCGGCGGCGGCGCTGGCGATGCCCCAGGCGGCGCTGCCGCCCGCCAGCCAGGCGAAACGGCGGCGTGGGCGCGCCGCGACCGCGTCCGAGGCCGCTTTCAGGATGCGCGCGTCCAGGGCCGCCGGCGGTTCGCCGGCGGGCAGGGCGCGGACGACGCGCGCGAATTCGCGTTCGTCGTCGTCCAGCGGTTCGGTGGTGGGTTCGCGGGTATTCATGGGTTGAGTCGACTTCGCAGCTTGTCCATCGCGTAACGCAATCGCGATTTGACCGTTTCCCGGCCGACGCCGGTGATCCTGCCGATTTCCTCCAGGCTCAGTTCCTGTTCCAGCCGCAGCAGCACGGTCTCCCGTTGATCTGCGGGCAATTCTTCCAAAGCCAACTGCAGGCGCCGGCGTTCCTCGAACGCGGACAGCTGCCGTTCCGGCGTCTGCGGATCGGGCTCGCGCTCGGCCCGCTCCATCGCATCCTCGGGGGCGACGGGGCGGTGCGACTGCGCCCGCCAGTGGTCGGTAAGCCGATTGTGCGCGATCTGGTACAGCCAGGTGCTGAACCTGGCCTCCGGCCGGTAGCGTTCACGGGCGGTGATGACGCGTTGCCAGACATCCTGATACAGCTCCTCGGCGGTCGCGTGTTCGCGCAACTGGCGCAGCATGAAGCGGAACAGCGGGCCGCGATGGCGCGAATACAGCACTTCGAACGCCGCCGCATCGCCGGCCCCGTAGGCCTTCATCAAGTCTTCGTCGGTCGGCTCCGCCTGCATGGAAGCCAGCGTACGGAGTTTCGCGCGGCGCGGGAAGCGTTCCGCCCGTCCGGGACGGACGGAACGCTTCGGCCTGCGGTCTTGCCTGCATCGTCATTCGCTGACGGCCACCGGCGTGCCGCCACCGGTCACGGCCTTCGCGCGATCCACAAGCTGGAGGAATTCGGCGCGATAGCCCCAACGGTCCTTGTCGGCGAGTCCGCCGGCCAACGCGCGCACATCGTTCCAGCCGAAGCGGCCGACGTTCTTGCCGCCGCGCAGCAGGTCGGCATAGGCCGCGACCGCGGCCGCCCAGCGCAGGCGCGGGCTGGCCTGCGCCTGGATCTGCGAGCGTTGCAGCGGCGCTTCGATCAGGCGGCTGTTTTCCGCCCCCGGCTGCTTGTAGCGCAGGCGCAGCAAGCCGATCTCGTCGGGCTTGCCCGACGCAGCGGTCTTCTTGCCGTAGCGCAGCGGATCGACGCTCTCGCCGCCGGAACCGACCAGGGTGATCTCGTACAGGGCCGTCACGTCGTGGCCGGCGCCGATTTCGCCGGCGTCGATCTTGTCGTTGTTGAAGTCTTCGCGGCGCAGGGCGCGGTTCTCGTAACCGATCAGGCGATATTCGGCGACGACCGCGGGATTGAATTCGAGCTGGATCTTCACGTCCTGCGCGATGGTCAGCATCGTCGACGACAGTTCCTCGACGAGCACCTTGCGGCCTTCGTTGAGCGAATCGATATAGGCATGGTTGCCGTCGCCGATGTCGGCCAGCTGTTCGGCCATCGCATCGTTGTAGTTGCCGGTGCCGAAGCCCAGCGTCGTCAGCGCGATGCCGGACTTGCGCTGGTCGGCGATCATCGTTTCCAGCGCCTTCTGATCGTACGTGCCGACGTTGAAATCGCCGTCGGTGGCGAGGATCACGCGGTTGACGCCGTTGCGCAGGAAGCTGGCCTTCGCCTGTGCATAGGCCAGCTGCAGGCCCTCGCCGCCATTGGTCGAGCCGCCGGCTTCGAGCCGGTCCAGCGCGGAGAGAATCGTTTCCTTGTCGGCACCCGAGGTCGGCGGCAGGACCAGGCCGGCGCTGCCGGCGTAAACGACCATCGACACGCGGTCCTGCGGCCGCAGTTGCTTGACCAGTTCGCGGAAGCTGGCCTTGAGCAGCGGCAGCTTGTCTTCGTCCTGCATCGAACCCGAAGTGTCGATCAGGAAAACGATGTTGGCGGCGGGAATCTGCGCCTTCGGCACGTTGTAACCCTGGATGCCGATCTGCAGCAACTGGTGTTTCGCATTCCACGGCGCCGGCGCGATCTCGGTGCTGACGCGGAACGGCGTCGCGCGGTCGCTCGGCGCGGCGTAACCGTAGTCGAAATAATTGATCATCTCTTCGGCGCGCACGGCGTCGGCCGGCGGACGCTGTCCGGCCATGAGCATGCGGCGGACATTGCTGTAGCTGCCGGTATCGACGTCGATCGAAAAGGTGCTGACCGGATTCTCGGCCACGCGATGGGTCGGATTGTCCTCGAGTTCTTCGTACTTCTCGGTATTGGGTTCCTGCCCGCTCCGCGCGAGCTGTTCGCTCGTGAGGAGGGTGGTTGATTCGACCGACGAGACGTCGATCGCATTGATCGTGCCGGAGCCGACGACCTGAACGCGCTGCTTCAGCATCGGCGGAGGCGGCGACGCCGGTGCAGGCACGGGCATGGCCTTGGGCTGGCTGGCGAGCGCACCCTGGGCCGACGCCGGGTCGGCGAACAGGACGGCCTGGGGAGCTGCGGCCTCGGCGTCCTGCTCGTCGGCGCGCTGGCGCGCGGCCTGGTCGCGGCCGACTTCGGCAACGGCATCGGCGGGTTCTTCGCGCAGGGTAGTGCGGGACTGGCCGCAGGCGGCCAGCAGGGCGGTGGCGACGGCGAGGCAGAGTAGCGAACGGCGCATGGCGGGACTCCGGGGTGGGTGGCAGGCATGAAAACGGCCCAGCTGCCCGTTCGGGGTTGACCTGAGATAATCCCTGTCCGTCCCCGCCGGCCCCGGGCCATGCCCAGCGAGTCCCGCCGCCATCTACCGACCCTGCCACCCGATCGGCTGCGCCTGATCTATGTGGTGACGTTCGCGGTCGCGCTGCTCGGCACCTTGCTGAGCTGGCAGGCGGGCACCTTGTCGCGCCAGCGCGGCCTGGCCGAAAAGCAGGCGCAGGTGCAGGCGCGCCTGTCCGATTTCCGCGGCCATTTGGAAACGCGCATCTATACGAGCCTGGCGCAGTTGCGCGGCCTGTCGGCGAACCTGGTGCTGCGCGAGCAACTCAGCCCGGAAGAATTCACCCGCATCGGCGAAGAACTGCGCATGGGCGATCCGTACATGCTCAGTCTGGCGTTGGCGCCGGGGTTTCGCGTCGAACAGGTATTTCCCTCACGTCGCGGCGGCGAACTGGTCGGCACCGACCTGATGCAGTCGCTGAAGTACAAGCCGGCGATGCTCAGCGCGATCCAGCTCGACAACGCCGTGCTGGCCGGTCCGAGCGAGGACGCCGACGGCCGGCCGGTATTGAACTGCGTGCTGCCGGTCTGGGTGTCGCGCGAGGGCGTGCCGAGGCTATGGGGCGCGACCATGCTGAAGCTGGATTTCGATGCCCTGCTCGAAGACGCCGGCTTGAAGGCGCTGGAAAACGAACTCGAGGTCGAAATCCGCGGCCGCGACGCCATGGGCCCGGCCGGCGCCCGCGTTTACGGCAGCGGCGAGGACATGAGCTTCCATGCCGTGCGCATGCCCGCCTTCGTGCCGGGCGGCAGCTGGCTGATTTCAGGCATGCCGCGCGAGGGCTGGCAAGTTCCACCGTGGTGGCGCACGCAGGCCGGCATGATCGGCCTGGCGCTGACCGTGCTTTCGACCTTTGCCGTCTTCAGCATCCTGCGCGATCGCCTGCGCATCCGTGCGATGGCCGGCATCGATCCGCTGACCTCGTTGCCGAACCGGCGGGTGGCGATGTCGCGCCTGCAGCAGCTCGTCGTTCGCGGTCGCCGGACGCAGCGCGCCTTTGCCGTGTTCTCGATCGATCTCGACGATTTCAAGCCGATCAACGATGCGCACGGGCATGCCGCCGGCGATGCCGTGCTGGCCGCGATCGGCCAGCGCCTGCGCCAGTCGATCCGCGGCAACGACCTGATCGCTCGCGTCGGCGGCGACGAGTTCCTGCTCTTGCTCGACGACCCGAGCGTCGGCAGCGAGGAGCGATTGCTCGCTTATGCGCAACGCCTGCGCAAGGTGCTGCTGGATCCGATCCGGATCGGGGAACAGGAGTTGCGCGTCGGCGCCAGCATCGGCGTGGCGCTGTTTCCGCGCGACGGGCACGACGCCGTCGCCCTGCTGCGCGAAGCGGACGATGCCATGTACCGGGCCAAGCGCGGACAGCACGACGGCGTGCACTTCGCCAGCGCCGCGAGCTGACGGTTCGCCTCAGCCCTGCGGCGGTATCTTCTTTTCGATGCGCACGCGCAGGCTCCCGTGTTCCAGCATCGTTTCGAGTTCTTCGCCGACGGCGACCTCGGTGCTGGACCGGACGACGCGGCCCTGCGTGTCGCGCACGATGGCATAACCGCGGCCCAGCGTCGCCAGCGGGCTGACCGAAGCGAGGGCGCGGCCGAGTCCGCGCAGGCGCAGTTCGAATCCCTGCAGCCGCAACTGCGTCCTGTCGTGCAGCTTCTGCATCAGCAGGTCGGCGCGATGCCGGCGCTCGTCGAACTTTCGTTGCGGATGCAGTCGCTGCAGCGCCATCGCCAGTTCGCGCAGGCGCGTGCCGCGCCCGGCCAGTTCCTGCGCGATCCGGCTCTGCAGGCGAGCGGCCAGGGCTTCCAGGCGCAGGCGTGATCGTTCCAGGCGCTGGCCGGGCTGCAGGGTCTGCAGGCGCAGGAAGGCCTGGTCGGCGCGTTGCGCGCGCGTCTGCTGCGCGCGGCGCCAGGAGGAAACCAGCGTCTTGCGTGCCTGCCGCAGGCGCGCCGAAAGTTCGGTCGCATCGCTGACCAGGAGTTCGGCGGCGGCCGAGGGCGTGGGTGCGCGCAGATCGGCGGCGAAATCGGCGAGGGTGAAATCGGTTTCGTGCCCGACCGCAGAGACGACAGGCGTCGCCGATGCCGCGATGTCGCGCGCCAGCGCCTCGTCGTTGAAGCACCACAGATCCTCGAGCGAGCCGCCGCCGCGTGCGATCAGCAGTACGTCGTACAGGCCGCTGGCGTTGGCTTTCGCCAGCATCGCCCGGATCGCGGCGGCCGCCGAATCGCCCTGCACCGGTACCGGCAGGATGTCGACCGGCAGCAGCGGGAAGCGCCGCCCGAGCACGCTGAGCACGTCGCGCACGGCCGCGCCGCTGGGCGAGGTCAACACGCCGAGGCGTCGCACATGGCGGGGCAGGGCGCGTTTGCGCTCCGTCGCGAACAGGCCCTCCGCCGCCAGCTTCGCCTTCAATTCCTCGAGGGCGCGGCGCAGCGCGCCTTCGCCGGCTTCTTCCATGTGTTCGAGCACGAGCTGATAGTCGCCACGCGCCTCGTACAATGTCAGTCGCCCGCGCACCAGCACCTGCATGCCGTCGCGCGGCGCGAAGCGAAGGTACATGGCTTTCTGCCGGAACAGGGCGCAGCGGATCTGCGCGCGTTCGTCCTTCAGGGTGAAATACACGTGGCCGGAGGCCGGGCGCGAGTAGTTGCTGATTTCGCCTTCGACCCAGACCTGGGCGAAGCTGCTTTCGAGCAGATCGCGCGCCAGCGCATTGAGTTGCGCCGGCTTGAGCACGGCACGGTCGCGGGCGAGCGTGTTCACGTCCGCGCGACCTCGGTGAAGCGTAGTTGCGAATCGCCGTCGAAACCGGCCAGCACCGCCCGGCGGCGCCCGTCGTTCTTGGCGCGATACAGCGCGGCGTCCGCGCGCGCGACGATGGTGTCGACATGTTCGCGCATGCCGTCCGCCGGCGGCTTGACGCGGGTCGCGCCGATCGAGCAGGTCACCGACAAGGTTTCCTGGCCCGTGCGCACCGGCGCCGTCGCCACGGCATCGAGCAGGCGGCGGCACAGCGTCTCGATGCCGGTCGACGCATCGCAGGCGATAAGGAATTCCTCGCCGCCCCAGCGCACGACCCATCCCGAGTCGCCGATCATCGCGACCAGGCGGCGGGAAATCTCGATCAGCACGTCGTCGCCGGCTGCATGGCCGCGCTGGTCGTTGATCTGCTTGAAATGGTCGATGTCCACCAGCAACAGCCACAGGCCGTCGCGCTCGTGCCGGCGCAACAGTTCGTGGATGCTCGCGTAGAAATGCCGGCGGTTGTATACGCCGGTCATGGGGTCGGTGCGCGAGGCCTGTTCGAGTTGGAGATTGACGCTGGCCAGCGCGTCGGTGCGCTGCCTGACCTCCATCTCCAGAGTCGCGGCCCGCTGCGCCAGGGCCCGTGCCCGCCAGCGTCCGATGCCGAGTCCGGCCAGCAGCAGCGCGAGCATCGCCAGCGCCAGCGTCATCGGATGCTGCCACCAGGGATGCGCAACGGAAAAAACCACGTCCGGTTGCCTGATCACGCGGCCGAAGGCATCTCGCGCTTCGACCACGAAACGATAATCGCCCGGCGGCAGTCGGCTGAATTCACGCTCTCCTTCCGCGACCCATGGGCTGTCGGAGTGGTCGAGGCCGATCAGGCGGCTGCGATAGCGGATGCGATGTTCGGCGTGGAAGGACAGCAGGCGGAAATCGAAGCGCAGCGGAGCGTGATCGTAAGGCAGCGATTCGCCCTGGCGCAGTCGCGTGCCGCCCCGCCACGCCTGCAGCCGCAGGGGTGCAGGCGCAGGCAGGGGAAGCAGGACATCGGGCTCGAAGGCGACCAGTCCGGCATTGTTCGCGGCCCACAGCCCGCCCGCACGATCGACCACGGCATCGCGGTTGAATTCGAGCGAGGGCAGACCGTCGGCGAGCCCGTAGTGCACGTAACGCAGGGGCGAGTCTTCGTGCAGCAAGGCATCGGGGTTGTCGATGCGATGGCTGCCGTCGTAGCCGAACAGGTACAGGCGTCCCTTGCGGTCGATCGCCAGCGCATAGACGGCCTTGGGTCCGTTGCCCGGCAACTTCAGGGCGCGGCAATCGAATCCCGCGGCGGTCAAGCCGACGCGTACGACGCCGCCGCGGGTCGCGGCCCAGAGCACATCGCGTCCGCCGCGCACCAGGTTCATCACCTCGCGATGCGGCAGGCAGCCCGGCGGCGCCGACCGCAGTCGCGCGCCATCGGAAAAATACAGACCGTCGCTGGTGCCGATGGCGACCTCGTTGCCGGGGCGATCGGGCATATCGACCAGGGCGCGGATACCGGCGCCATGCAGGCGTTCGTCGTCGCCGTTGACCAGATCGAAGCGACCGTCGCGCCAGCGTCCCAGCCCGTGCCCGGTACCGATCCACAACTCGCCGTCGCGCCCGCCGCGCCAGAGCAGTTCCTGGATCGAGACGCCGGGCAACGGATGTTCGTCGGCGCTGAACAAGCGCGCCTCGTTTCCCTGCACCTGCAGCAGTCCATCGAGCGTGCCGGCCCAGAGACGTCCTTGCGGGTCGATCAAGGCGCTGTAGACGACGACATCGCGATACGGACTCGGCAGCAGGTATTTCCAACCGCCTTTGCCATCCTGTACCACGGCGCCGGATGAGGTTCCGGCCCAGACGCGATGTCGATCGCCGTTTTCGTGCAGTTCGCCGACGGCAACCACGTTGGGGGCCGGCAGGATCTGCCGTTCGTCCAGGCTGAACCAGCGCCCCGGATCTGCGCGCAGCAGGCCGGCGGCGGACGTGCCGATCCACAGCTGGCTCGCCTGGCCCGGCCCTTGCTCCAGGGCGAGCAGGCTGTAAACGAAACGTTCCGGCAGGCCTTCATCGAGGCCGAAGGCCGTGAAGGCGCCGTCCTCGTCGAAGCGCACGAGTCCGCCGCCGTACAGACCCACGAACAATTGTTGCTTGCCTTGCGGGCCCTGCGCGTTGGCCATCGCCATCGCGCTGCCCACGGGGAAATCCTTGCCGCTTTCGTAGGCCACCACCGTCGCATCGCGCAACATGGCCACGCCGCGGCCGGTCGCGATCCACAGCGGTCGCAGGCCGTCGCGGCCGGGTGTGCCGAAATGCGCCAGCGAGCGCACCACCGAATTCGGCAGGCCGGAGGCTTTGTCGAGAGCGAATTCGCTGCGCTTCAAACCGTTGGCGCGGTGATCGAAGCGCAGCACACCCCGCGAGTTCGTCCCGACCCACAGGCAGGGACCGGCGGGACCTTCGCCTTCGAGCAGGGCCGAGACCTCGAGGTCTTCGGTACCCGGCACGGCGATGCAGCGCAGGTTTTCGCAACGGAACAGGCCCGAGGGCGTGCCGACCCACATCGATCGGCCATCGCGCGTCGTGGCCAGCGCCTCGATCGCGGGCCAGGCGCCGCCATCGTCGCGCCTGACCCGTTGCACCTTGCCGTCGGCAAGCACGCGGAACAGGCCGTGTTCGTCGGTACCCACCCATAGGCCGTTGCCGTCGGGCAGCAACTTGCCGACGATGCCATGCATGTCGGGTTCCAGCGGAACGTTCTCGAAGCGCCGGCCGTCGTAGCGCGACAAACCATCCTGCGTTCCGACATAGAGATAGCCTGCCTGATCCCGGGCAATGGCCAACACCGTCAATTGCGGCAGACCCGCTTCGGCGCCGAACTGGCGCAGGCTCAGATACTCATGCCTGGCCTGGGCCGTCGCGAGTACCGGCAGCAGCAGGGCCAGGGTCGAAAGCAGGCGAGCCAGACGACGGAAGGGGGAATGTTCGCGCGGGCGCTGCATGCGGGAAGTGTAGCGGCAGCGGGCCTGCCGGCACGATGGCGATACGGCACTGGGGTTCAGGGCAACGAGGCCTTAGACTAGCCGGATGGGCAGGAGCCAAGGATGAGCCAGAGCTATCGCCTGCTGCGCGAAGACATTCCCGAGCCCAGGGGGCTCGGCGCCGGGCGGTTCATCGCCGAGCCGCGCAAGGTGCGCGCCTGGGTCGAGGCGCTGCCGCGCGCGAACGCGCAGGCCACGCAACAGGAACTGGCGCAGGCGCTGGACAGCCTCGCCACGCAGAAGCTCGATGGCACGACGCGCCTGGCCGTGATGGAAGAGCTGCGTTCGGCCGTGCACGAATCGGTCGGCCTGCTGCAGCAGCAATACGCCGGCAGCGCCTTGCCCCTGCCGCCGCCGAAGGCGCAGGCGGCCTACCAGGCCGAAGCCTTCCATCTGGCGATGGCGCAGGGGTATCGCCGCGCCGTGGCGGAAATGTGCGCGCCGGAAGGCAAGATCCCGATGCTTCGCGGCAACAGCGTCGCGCAGGCCTTGCAGCGTTCGCTTTGGCATTACGTGCGTGCCCTGGGCGTGGCCTGGCGCATCTATCGCGCCCCCAGCTCGGGCGTGTGGCAGGGCATGCATCGCGTCTATCGTTTCGCGGTCGAACAGAAGCTGGAAGGCAAGGCGATCGAGGATCGTCTCGCCGGACCGGCGGCCGATATCCGCGGCATCTACGTGCAGGCGCTGTTGATGGCCGTGACCAATCCGCTCGCTTTCAGCCAGGCGGAACAGGACAGCCTGTGGCAGGTGGCGCGCAATTTCGCCACGCGCTGCGAACTGTTGCGGCAGGCGCCGGAAGACACCGCGCCGGTGGTTCCCGAGGATGCCGATCGCGGCCCCGGTCCCGGCGCCGCCGGCGAAAGCCATGCGCAATGGCTCGACATCCGGCCGTTCAGCGGCGAAGTGAGCGCCGCCCTCGAACGCGCGCGCGACGGTTATTCCGAACTGCTGCCGGCGCGCGGCGTCGGCGTGCGCGTCAGTACCGACATGCTGTTGCGCCTGCGTCGTGCCTTCGGCCTGGCGGCGGCGCGTACGCACAAGCGCCTGCAGGCCGGACACACGCTGCGCACCGTGATCGGCCTGAGCAGCCTGCATTTCTACCTCGCGGGCGAACGCGATTTCGACACCTTCATGCGGCAGGCTTCACAGCACATCGTGCACGTGGTCGATCACCGCGCGGCCTGGGCCAGCGGCGCCACCGACGCATCGCGCGTGCCGGTGCACATGGCGCGGGTGCTGGACCAGAGCCTGGGCGGCTACCGCATCGCCTGGGACAACGCCAACCAGATCCGCGCGCGCGTCGGCGAACTGGTCGGGTTCAGTTTCGGCGACGACGACGAGTTGTCGTACTGGATGGTCGGCATCGTGCGCTGGTTGCGCTACGAGCCCGATGGCGGTCTGTCGGCCGGCGTCGAGCTGTTGTCGCGGCGTTCGAAGGCGGTCGGCCTGCGCCTGCACGACCGCGACGGCGGCCTGCGGCCGCCGATGCGCGCCGTGCAGATCGTCGTGATCGATGGCGGCGACGAATGCTGCTACCTGACCAGCGCGATCGCCGAAACCGAGGCGACGCGCATCGAGCTGGTGCGCGAAGACGACGAATACGAAGTGATGCCGACGCCGTCGTCCAACAGCGTGGTCGCCAGCGTCGATGCCATGCTCAACGCCGGCGACTACGTGGTGCTGCGCCCGCTGCGCAGCGATGCGGTGCAGGACGAAAACGAGGAAGCCGCGGCATGAGCGAGGCGGCAGCGCAGGCGCGCCGACCGGCACGCGCGGTGGCGGTGGGCAAGACGATCATCGGCGGTTCGGCGCCCATCGTCGTGCAGTCGATGACGAACACGGACACCGCCGACGTGGCCGCGACGACGAAGCAGGTCGCCGAACTCTGGCGCGCCGGCTCCGAGCTCGTGCGGTTGACGGTCAACAACCCCGAATCGGCTGCCGCGGTGCCGCGCATCCGCGACAAGCTGGCGATGATGGGCATCGAGGTCCCGATCATCGGCGACTTCCACTACAACGGCCATCAGTTATTGGCAGCCGAACCGGCCTGTGCCGAAGCCCTGGCCAAGTACCGGATCAATCCCGGCAACGTCGGCTTCGGCAAGAAGAAGGACGCGCAGTTCGGCGCCATCGTCGAAACGGCGATCCGCTACGGCAAGCCCGTGCGCATCGGCGTGAACTGGGGCTCGCTCGACCAGGCGCTCGCCGCGCAGCTGATGGACGAGAACCATGCGCGCGCCGAGCCCTGGGAAGCCTCGCGCGTGCTGCGCGAAGCCCTGGTGCGCTCGGCGATCGATTCGGCCGAAAAGGCGGTCGAGATCGGCCTGGCGCGCGAACGCATCGTCCTGTCGGCCAAGGTCAGCGGCGTACAGGAGCTCGTCGCGGTCTATCGCGACTTGGCCCGCCGCTGCGATTTCCCGCTGCACCTCGGCCTGACCGAAGCGGGCATGGGCAGCAAGGGCATCGTCGCCTCCAGCGCGGCGCTGGCCGTGCTGTTGCAGGAAGGCATCGGCGACACCATCCGCATTTCGCTGACGCCCGAACCCGGCGCTTCGCGTACGCAGGAAGTCATCGTCGCGCAGGAGCTGCTGCAGACCATGGGACTGCGTGCTTTCACGCCGCTGGTGACGGCGTGCCCGGGTTGCGGCCGCACGACATCGGAGTTCTTCCAGGAACTGGCCAAGACCGTGCAGGAGCACGTGCGCGCGCGCATGCCGGAATGGAAGATCAAGTATCCCGGCGCCGAGAACCTGAGCCTGGCCGTCATGGGCTGCGTGGTCAACGGCCCGGGCGAATCGCGCCATGCGAACATCGGCATCTCCCTGCCGGGCACCGGCGAAGCGCCGGCCGCGCCGGTATTCATCGACGGCGAAAAGGCCATGACCCTGCGCGGCGAGAACATCGCCCGCGAATTCGTCGACATCATCGACACCTACGTCGAACGGCGCTATGGAACCCTCGCTCCGGCCTGAGCAGGCCGGCGCGGCGATCGTCGAGGAAGCGCGTTTCGGTGCGGCCTTCCTGCGGCGCCACGGCCTGCGCCTGTTGCTGCTGTTCATCGGCGTCTTGCTGCCGATGTGGGCCTTCGCCGAACTCGCCGACGAGCTGCACGAAGGCGAGGTGTTTTTCTTCGACGACCCGCTGCTGCATTTCGCCCATGGCATGGCGAACGCCGGTTTCGACCGCACCTTCCTGCTGTTCTCGGCCCTGGGTTTTCTGTGGGGTGTCGTGCCGTTCGACGTGGCGTTCGTGCTCTGGCTCGCGATCAAGCGCCGTTATCGTTCCAGCCTGTTCGCCGCCGTTTCCTTCGTCGGTTCGGCGTTGTTGAATCTCGCCACCAAGCCGGTGTTCGCGCGCGACCGGCCGTCGTTATGGCAATCGATCGCGCCGGAAGGCAATTACAGTTTCCCCAGCGGCCATGCCATGGGCTCCATGACGCTGGCCTGCGTCTGCATGCTGCTGGCCTGGCCGACGCGCTGGCGCTGGCCGGTGATCGCGGCGTCGGCGATCTTCGTGCCGATGGTCGGGCTCTCGCGCATCTACCTCGGCGTGCATTACCCGTCCGATATCCTCGCCGGCTGGGCCGCCGCATCGGCCTGGGTCGCCTGCTGTTTCCTGCTGGTGTTCCGGCGCGACGGAGACATGTCGGTAGTCGCGTTCATCGCGCGCATCCGGACCACCAGGATCTCCATCAGGGTTTGGCGCAGGGAGGATTCGCATCCCGTCCCGGGTCATTCGGAAAACGAAGCCGATCCTCCAGGGCCGTGATGCGAATCGTGCTGGTTGTCGCGATAAAGCAGTCGATGCGTGAAGTAGAAGGCAAGCCCACCCATTGCGCCAAGGATCGCGGTTATCGTGGCTGCCCATATCCCCGTGCGCCAGTCATCTTGGCGCGATGTGGTTGCGAAGAACAGGGCCGCCGGCAAGAAACCGACGAGGAAGCCGGCGGCCAGCATCGAAAACGGTCGGAAAGCCTCGTTCGCCGCCAGTACTGTGGCAGCAGGCAGACCGAGGATCAGCGCATGCCCGAAGGTCACGAAGAACGTCATCATGAACAATGGCAGGGCGCCTTGCATTCTGTCCGGCACGGCCATCCATAACGTGAAGGCGAGAGCGGGCACGGCCGCCGCCGACAACACGGAGAAGAAGCCCGCGAATGCCTTGCGGAGGTTCATCGCACCGGAATCTCGTCTTCGGGCTTGAGTTTCGTCTCTGCCTTGCGCGCCAGGGTCGCTTCGCGGTGGGTGATGTAGGCGTTGGCGCTGAAGATGATCGCGGCGCCGAGCAGGGTGTAGCGATCGAGCTTTTCGCTGAAGAGGAAGTAGCCGGCGACCGCCACCACCGGCAGCTGCATGAAGCTGATCGGCGTCAGGGCCGATACTTCGCCGAGCTTCAGCGCGCGCGTCCACAACATGTGGCCGCAGGTGCCGAGGATGCCGGCGAGCACGATCCACAGCCAGGTCCAGCCCTGCGGCCAGGCCCAGACCGCCATCGCCGGGCCCAGCGACATCGGCACCCAGAGTGCCGTCGTCCAGACGACGATGCGATCGGCCGGCTCGGTGTTCGACAGTTCCTTGATCTGGATCGACACCCAGGCGTTTAGCACCGCCGCCATCAGCGCGACCAGGCTGCCGGCGCTGAAGCTGTCGGTGCCGGGGCGCACGACGATCAACACGCCGAGGAAACCGAGCGCGACGGCGGTCCAGCGGCGCGCCCGCACCTTTTCGCCAAGGAAGATCGCCGCGGCGATCGTCACGAACAAAGGCGACGAATAGGAAAGCGCGATCGCCTGCGCCAGCGGCAAATGCCCGATCGCCCAGAAGCCGGCGAACATCGAACCGATGCCGATGATGCAACGGAAGAAATAGCGCGGCAGTCGCGTGGTGCGCAGCAAGGCCCAGCCATGCCGCCAGACCAGCGGTGCGGCGGCGAGCAAGCCGAAGAAATTGCGGAAGAAGGCGACTTCGAAGGTGTGCAAGGACTGCGAGGCGAGCCGGATCATGATCGCCATGCATCCGAAGAACACCGTGCTGGCCAGCATCAGGCCTGCCGCGCGCAGATGGGCGCGGTGGGCGTTCATCCGGCGAAGGTGGCTCCGATGATGCGCGGCTCCGGTTCCAGCGCGACGCCGAATTTCTCGAGAACGGACGCGGCGACGCGCCGCGCCAGGGCCAGCAGTTGGGCGCCGGTGGCGTTACCGTGATTGACCAGCACGAGCGCATGCTGCGCGGCGATGCCGGCGTCGCCTTCGCGGAAGCCTTTCCATCCGGCCTGCTCGATCAGCCAGGCAGCGGAAATCTTGCGCAACGCCTCGTCGCCGGCCGGATAAACCGGCAGGGCGGGATGCTCGTTGCGCAAGGCCTCGGCTTGCGCAGCCGGGACGACCGGATTCTTGAAGAAGCTGCCGGCATTGCCGATCAGGGCCGGGTTCGGCAGTTTGCGCGTCCGGATGCGGCTGATCGCTTCGGCCACGTGTACGGCGCGCGGCTGTTCGACGCCCATCGCGGCCAGTTCCTCGCGCACGCCGGCGTAATCCAGACGCAGCGCGTGTTCGCGCGGCAGGCGCAGTTCGACCGCGGTCACGACCCAGCGATCGGCTTCGCGCTTGAACAGGCTGTCGCGATAGGCGAAGGCGCAGTCGGCGTTCGACAATCGCTTGATCTGGCCGGTATCGCGCTGGAAGGCCTCGACCGTTTCGATGCGTTCGCGCACTTCCGCGCCATAGGCGCCGATGTTCTGGATAGGCGCGGCGCCGACGGTGCCGGGGATCAGGGCCATGTTCTCGAGGCCGACGAGGCCGCGCGCCAGGGTCCAGCCGACCAGGTCGTTCCAGTTCACGCCGGCGTCGCAGCGTACCAGCGCGCCGTCGGCATTTTCCGAAAGGATGCGGATCTCGCTCATCGTCAGGCAGATCACGACGCCCGGATAGTCATCGGCGAACAGCAGGTTGCTGCCTTCGCCGAGCACCATCACCGGGCCGTTGCGCAGCATGGCGAAGTCGAACAGTTCGGCCAGCGCCTCGGGCTTCTTGACGTCGGCCATCATGTTGGCCCGCGCCGGCACGCGGAAGGTGTTGCGGCCCTGCAGGGAAACGTTTTCGGCGAGCTGGTAGCCGCTCATGCGCGCAGTCCCTTGCGGCAAGCCTCGGTCACGCCACGCCCTCGCGCCGGCGCTTGATCGCCGTGACGCATTCGCCGATCAGTTCCGGGCCGCGATAGACCATGCCGGTATAGAACTGAACCAGGGTCGCGCCGGCCGCGACTTTCCCGGCGGCATCGGCGCCGCTGAGGATTCCGCCGACGCCGATGATCGGGATCTTCGCGTCGAGCTTGGTGCGCAGGCGGCGCAGCACGGTGGTCGAACGCCCGTACAGCGGATGGCCGGACAGGCCGCCGGCTTCGCCGGCGTGACGATGGCCCTGCACGAGGGTGCGGTCCAGGGTGGTGTTGCCCATGATGACGCCATCGACGCGGGCGCGGTTGAGCACTTCGGCGACGCCGTCGAGTTCGGGATCGCTCAGGTCGGGCGCCAGCTTGATCAGCATGGGCGTGCGGTGGCCGCGCACGCTGCCGAGTTCTTCCTGCGCATCGCGCAGTTCGCCGATGAAACGGCGCAGCGTTTCTTCTTCCTGCAGGTCGCGCAGGCCGCTGGTGTTCGGCGAGGAGATGTTGACCGTGATGTAGTCGGCCAGGTCGAACACGCGCTCCATGCAATGGATGTAGTCGGCCGCGGCCTTCTCGTTCGGCGTGTCCTTGTTCTTGCCGATGTTGACGCCGAGGATGCCGTTGCGCTTGGCTTTCTCGACGTTGCGCACCAGCGCATCGACGCCGAGGTTGTTGAAGCCGAGGCGGTTGATCACCGCCCGGTGCTGCGCCAGGCGGAACATGCGCGGCTTCGGATTGCCTTCCTGCGGGCGCGGCGTCGTCGTGCCGATCTCGACGAAGCCGAAACCCAGCGACAGCAGGGCATCGATGTGTTCGCCGTTCTTGTCCAGCCCGGCGGCGCAGCCGACCGGGTTGGGGAAGTCGATGCCGAAGGCCCGCGTCTTGAGCGGGGGCGGTTTCAGCGCGACCAGGGGATTGAGGCCGGTGCGGTAGGCCGCTTCCAGCGATTTCAATCCCAGGCCATGCGCCTTTTCGGCATCCAGGCAGAACAGGAACGGCTTGGCGAGGGAATACACGCTTGCGTGCGCCTCAGTGCAGGTTGCCGGACAAGCCGACCGCCGCCAGCAGCACCGCCAGTCCGCCGAAGAACAGGAGCATGGCGAGCACAACGAGGATGGTGAGCACGATCGAGGCCCAGCCGAGCACCAGGCCGGTGATGGCGAGGCCATCGCCTTCGATCGCGCCCTGGCTGCGACGGATCTCGGCGCGTGCCATGTGGCCGGTGATGATGGCGACGACGCTGCCCAGCCAGGGCGCCAGCGTCCAGCCGAGGATGCCGGCGACCAGGCTGATGATGGCCATCGAACTGGTCGGCTTGCCGGGTGCGGGCGCGCTGTACGGCGCCGGCGGCGGGGAATTCTGCTGCTCGTCCATCCTGCGACTCCTTGTCGAAGACGTGTCGGGTCAGAGATCGAACTTGATGCCCTGGGCCAGCGGCAGTGCGTTCGAGTAGTTGATCGTATTGGTCTGGCGACGCATGTAGGCGCGCCAGGCGTCGGAGCCGGACTCGCGGCCGCCGCCGGTTTCCTTTTCGCCGCCGAAAGCGCCGCCGATCTCGGCGCCGCTGGTGCCGATGTTGACGTTGGCAATGCCGCAGTCCGAGCCATGCGCCGCGAGGAAACGTTCGGCATTGCGCAGATCGGTGGTGAAGATCGACGACGACAGACCCTGCGGCACG